>JBJTVM010000589.1:0-3402 GCA_046081205.1 Pseudanabaena sp.
ATGGTAAAAGCGATCGCAAGGAACAAGAAAGATTTCGTTGCTTTAGCCGAGAGGAAATTGCTAAACGTGGTGAAAATCTCGATATTTCATGGTTACGCGATGACAGTCTCCAGTCCAGCGAAGACTTACCTGAACCCGATGAGATCGCTGCCAATATTCTCGACAAATTACGCAATGCGATCGCCGAAATGGAAGCCCTAAGCGATTTGCTAAATTAATCACTATGTTACGAGGATGTTATTTCAGCGATCATAAAAGTCTAGGGCTGGTACGGGGGCGCAGCCACTTGTATCTAGGAAGAAAAGTAAAGGATAAAATCTTTACTAAGATCCAACAAGCAAAGGCAGAGATAAACTCGAGCAGCCCCTAGGGACACCAAGCCCGTAATGTAGATAGAGTCGTCTCTGCTTCAACAATGGTAACAGTAAAGACTGGACAGTATCAGAGGTCGCCCAATGGGTAAACCTGCATTCACAAGGATAGTTTAATACCACTGTTTGCTTGATGGACAAATCTAGCAAAAAACTGGAAACAGCAATGAACAATAGCAATGAAGTATATGACGTTTTAGGAATAGATATTAGCAAAGCCAAATTTGATGTAGCCTTAATTCAAGGCAACGCCAAAATTAAGAGCAAAGTATTTGCCAACAACCCTGAAGGATTTGCTGAATTACAAGCATGGCTAAACCTTCAAAGTGTTACCAATTTACATGGTTGTATGGAAGCCACCAGCACTTACGGTAATGCTTTAGCCCGATTCTTAGTAGAAGCAGGGTATAAAGTAAGTATCGTTAATCCATCACGTCCCAAAGCCTTTGGTAAGAGTGAGTTAAGTCGTACAAAGACTGACCGTGCTGATGCCAAAGTTATTGCTAGATTTTGTGCGGCTTTAAAACCTGCACCATGGACACCACCTGCATTAGAAATTGAGCAACTCCAAGCATTGGTGCATCGTTTAGACAGCTTAACTGCTATGCAGCAACAAGAGCAGAATCGTCTTGCTACGGCTGATCCAATTTTGGTTGAAGCAATTAACGCTCACATTGATTTTCTCAAAGAGCAAATTGAGATGACCAAGAAATTGATCCGTCAACACTTTGATCAACATCCTCATTTGAAATCGCAACGGGATTTGTTGACTTCTATTCCTGGTATTGCTGAACTGACCGCAACGGTATTACTCGCAGAAATTCGTGATATTTCTGCCTTTGATACTGCCGATCAGTTAGCTGCTTTTGCGGGTTTAACTCCCCGTGAGTTTTCTTCTGGGTCTTCGATTCATGGCAAACCACGTTTATCTAAAATTGGTAATTCGCGTTTGCGTAAGTCTTTGTTTATGCCTGCGATTGTTGCTCGTCGTTATAATGCGCCTATTTCTGCTTTCTGCGATCGCCTTACGGCTAAGGGTAAGTCTAAAATGTCTGTCATTGGCGCGGTCATGCACAAACTATTGCGACAGGTCTTTGGTGTTCTCAAGTCTCAGCGTTCTTTCGATCCTAATTTTGTCCAAATTCCCTCTTGACTTTTTGGTACTCAAGACAGTATCTACTTTCACATAATTTGAATTTCCTAGGTAGGGGCAATCCCCCCGTGGTTGCCCTTTTCGGCTAGTAACAAGAAATCCCTAATCTATGCTGCGCGTGACATCAATTAGGCAACCTCGGCAGGTTCCCTCGTTTCTAATGAAAGCCCACCTGTACGGATCCCTTCCATTTCTTCTAATACCTGTAAATATCGGCCTGTAATAATTCTTGCGCCACGTCGATGGGTAAAATAGTTCCATCCCCATTGAATCATCACGATTAGCTTATTATCAAATTCAATCAGATAGTAAACATGCACAAATGTCCAGATAAACCAAGCTAACCAACCCTTGAGACGCAAGAACTTAAAGTCCACAACCGCTTCATGGCGACCAATTACAGCAAGACTGCCAAAATCCCAATACCTAAACTTGGCAGGTTGCTTTTCTTGTACCTTCGCTTCAATATGATGCGCCACATATTCACCCTGCTGCATCGCCACAGGAGCAACCCCCGGAAGGGGGCGATCGCCTTGGTGGGGATAGTTCGCTAAGTCTCCAATCACATAGACATTAGGAAAGTTAGCTACGGACATATCAGGCTGCACGATTACGCGACCAACACGATCTAGCTCCGCATTTAGTCTCTCTCCTAATACTTTACCCATCGGTGAAGCCTTAACCCCTGCCGCCCAAAGAATTGTTTGCGCTTGGATTTGCTCAACTTGCTCACCACATTTTAAGGTAACGACATGATCTTCAATATTCGTCACCATCGCACTGGTTTTAACTTCCACACCTAACTTCAAAAGGGATTGTTTCGCCGCCTCTGAAAGATCGGCATGGTAGGGAGGCAATACGCGATCGGTTCCTTCAATCAAGATGATTCGCGCTTTCTTGGTATCAATATTCGTAAATTCATCACTGAGGGTGCGATGGGCAAGTTCTGCTAATGTTCCCGCAAGTTCTACGCCTGTTGGACCGCCACCAATGACCACAAAGTTCATCAATGCTTCTTTAAAATTAGGATCATGGGTCTTTTCGGCTGCTTCAAAGGCACTCAGGATGCGGCGACGCATATTAATCGCATCTTCAATCGTTTTTAATCCGGGGGCTTGCTCTGACCATTGATCATTCCCAAAGTAATGGTGACTGACTCCTGTTGCCACGATCAGTGAGTCATAGCTTATGTCTAAGTGATTTTTTAATTTAACTACCTGCGCTTGGGGATCGATATCTAGGACTTCGCCCATGACGACGCTGGTATTTTTGTTCTCGGCGAGGACTGCCCGCAATGGTGAGGCGATATCGGCGGGGGAGAGGCTGCCTGTGGCGACTTGGTAAAGTAGGGGCTGGAAGAGGTGAAAGTTACGTTTATCGATGAGGGTGACTTTAAGGGGAACCTTTGATTTGCCTAGCTTTTGGGCAGCATATAGCCCCCCAAAGCCACCGCCAATAATAACAACATGATGGGGTGCGCTTTCATTTTGAGTACTTAGAGACATGGTAAGTATTTAAGTTGGGTGTGATGATTTTGCTGGTGGCATCTTTAAAAATTTATTGTATATGTAAATAAAAATATCTTTTTGTATCTTTTTGTATCTTTTTGTTCTGAGTGAGTATTGCCTGAAAGATTTTGAATAATCTGTCTATTTAAATGATTATGCAAGAAATTTAAGTAGATCACTAAAAAATCATGAATTTAGTTCAGAATCCCTCTAAAACCCTATATGGGACAATTAGACAAGCACTTGACATCCAGACTATTTCCTTCTATGTTCGTAATTATAAACATGGAATTAGACTATAGATGTTTCCTTGAAATTTTATAAATTTTGATTGTAATTAACTAAATTTAATGGGACTTCTATCGGCAGA
>JBJTVM010000590.1:0-11008 GCA_046081205.1 Pseudanabaena sp.
CTTTGGGTGCTTCTTTTTTAGTATGCGTCTTGTAACTCGTAAAAGTCAGGTGTGACGTAATCCTTACGCATCGGATAGCCGATCCAGTCTTCAGGCATGAGAATCCGCTTGAGATTGGGATGCCCTTCGTAAACGATGCCGTACATATCGAAGGTTTCACGCTCTTGCCAATCAGCAGTTTTCCAAATCCAGTAAACCGATGGACAACGTGGATCAGTACGAGGAAGAAATACCTTAACACGGACTTCTTCAAGGCGATCGCTTTTATTAATACCTTCATCGGTAAGCTTAGCAAGATGATACATACTCACTAAACTATCCCCAGGCCCAGCATCATAACCACATTGACACATCATGTAGTTAAAGCCATAGGCATAAAGCGCCGTCGAGAATGGTAATAGAAATTGGCGATCGATTTTGAGAATGGGAACACCTTGCTTATCTAAGCCCAAAAACTCATGCTCAAAGCCATTACTCGTTAGCCATTGTGAAACTGGGGCAGTTACCTCAGTTTTAGCTAAAGCCGCTTCTTGATTATCTGCATTATCTGCCAACTGTTTCTACCTCCTTCTGAGCCATTTGCAAAGCGGGTAAAGGAATACCAGATTCGACTAATTCCTTTGGTGGAGCCATCCGAGTGGGGTTTTCTAGATATTGTCCAGTCAAAATGGGGCTAACTACCTTCATTTCATGCTTCACTGCATAATACCGATGGGTGCGATCTAGATTAGCTCTTTCTTTAAATCCTTCCGTACCGATTTTTTTACGCAACTTGATGATCGCATCCATAATTGCTTCAGGACGAGGAGGACAGCCTGGGATGTACACATCAACAGGAATCAGCTTATCCACACCGCGCACTGTCGTGTAAGAGTCGGTGCTAAACATGCCACCTGTAATTGTGCAAGCGCCCATGGCAATTACATATTTTGGTTCTTGCATTTGCTCATAGAGCCGTACCAATGCAGGAGCCATTTTCATGGTGACTGTGCCTGCGGTAATGATCAGGTCAGCTTGACGGGGGCTAGAACGGGGCAGTAGACCGAAGCGATCGAAGTCAAATCTAGAGCCAATCATGGCAGCAAACTCAATGAAGCAGCAACTAGTGCCGTAGAGCATTGGCCAGAGGCTAGACATTCTCGACCAATTGTAAAGGTCGTTAAGCGTAGTCAAAACGACATTATTTGATAAGTCTTGGGTGACTTGTGGTGTTGCGGCGGGATTAATAAGTCGTTGCGTTTGTTCTTCAATGCTGAAGTCCAGACCAACATTTTCGGATTTCATGACCATTCTAAGGCTCCTTTTCTCCAAGCGTAGACTAGACCAAATACAAGAATACTAATAAATATGAGTGCTTCCACAAAGGCAAGCAAACCGAGTTTACTAAAGGCAACTGCCCAAGGGTACAAAAATACCGTTTCTACGTCGAAGATAACGAAGGCAAGCGCGAACATATAATAACGAATATTAAACTGTATCCAAGCTCCCCCAATGGGTTCGCAACCAGATTCGTAGGTGGTACGACCTGCTGCTCCTGATTGTTTTGGGCTGAGTAGAGTCGATAGTGCTAGTCCCGATATGGGAACTAGTGTGCAAACGATGATGAATACCAGTAAGTATTCGTATCCGCTTAAAACCAAGATGTATTACCTCTTCAAGCTAGCTTGACTAAAATCTAATTTATAACGGCGGATATTAGCAACTGCTACAAATTAGGAGTTCCTAACTACATTATATGGGTGCAGGGGTAGATGAAAATTTGTAACAGACTAGAAATTTTTCTATACATTGGCTTATATACTGAAGCAGTGTATCAAAGACCTTTGGTTTGAGGCTTTAGCGACGGTCGCATTTTTTCGACTAACCCGCAATTATCAGCCAATAACTTGCAATTGCATTTGCAATTACACTCGCAATTACTATCTATTTATTCCAGCATATATTTTCATAATCTCTTTTATTGCTGTTTTTATTACTAATTTAAAATTCAAGCTATAGGCGATCTACGCTACTTAGCTTGAGTGATAACACTGTTTTTATTTAAAAAAGTTTAGGAGAATCCATGAGTCAAGGTTTAGCAACGCTTTTGCGTGTAGGTACACAAAAATCACACTCCGCAGCAGAGAGTACCGATTTTATTAAATGTTTTTTAAAGGGTGTAGTTAACAAGACAGCCTATAGCCGACTCGTCGGGAACCTTTACTTCGTTTACAAAGCGATCGAAGAAGAGTTTGAAGTTCACAAAAATGATCCTGTTCTTAGCAAGCTCTACTATCGTGAATTATGGCGTGAAAAGAGCCTCGAACTCGATATGTTGTTTTACTTTGGCTCCAATTGGCGCGAAGCAGTAAAGCCTACTCCTGCTTGCGAAAAGTATCTTGCTCGTATCCGGGAGATTTCCGCTAATGACCCAGTATTGCTAGTTGCTCATGCCTATACTCGATATATGGGCGATCTCTCTGGTGGTCAAATCCTCAAGAAAATCGCTAAGGAGTCGATGGGCTTATCTGAAGGCGATGGTACGGCTTTCTATGAATTCGATGACATTCGTAATCATGGCGAATTCAAAAAGCGCTACCGTGAAGCTCTAGATACCTTACCTGTGGATGCTGCTACTGCTGAGCGCATTGTTGATGAAGCCAATGCCTCATTCCACATGAACATGGCGATGTTTCGTGAGCTAGAAGGTAACTGGCTGCTTGCGCTAACTAAGTTTGGCTGGAATTCTCTAGTAACAAAGATCAAGGGTGAACCCAAGAACACCTCTGTTCGTCGCGAACCTAAGGCAGCGAGCTAAGTATCAATAAGGGACATGCAATAAAAAAGGACGGCACGAAGAGCCGTCCTTTTTTATTGGAAAATTTGTCCTCGTCCTAACCATAGCTCTAAGAGCAAAATTAGAAATCCTAGCATAGCTAAGCGGCCGTTCCAAACTTCGGCGGATTGGGTCATTCCCCATTCCCAACGCTCTTGGGGATAGAGTTTGGTATTTTTTTGAGGCTGGATTGTTTCAGCAAAGGCAATGGGGCGATCGCTTAAAGCTTTAAGCACAATATCAGATAAGGCTTGGATAAATGTAGGATCATTATCGGGAGCAGGAACTCTTGCAAAGGTTTCTATGCCAGCATGTTCAGCTATTTCTCGATATTCCATATCGATTTCTTCTAGGGTTTCGATATGCTCTGATACAAAACTAATCGGAACGACAACGAGTTCCTTTACGCCTTGTGTCGCTAGCTCCTCGATCGCCTCATCAGTGTATGGCTGCAACCATTCAACTGGTCCCACACGACTTTGGTAGGCAAGCTTATAGGGATTGGAGCGGTTGAGCTTTTGCATGATCATCGCGGCGCAGGTTTCGATTTCCTTTTGATAGGGGTCGCCTGCTTCTTCGATATAGCTAACAGGTACACCGTGAGCGCTAAAGAATATATAGGCTTCGCTAGGATTTTTAACTTGATCGAGTTTGTGGGAAATGAGGTTTGCCATTGCTTGCAAATAGCCTGCATTGTCATACCAAGAAGGTACAACTGTATATTTGATTTTTTGTAATTCTGGATCGGTTTTCCAGATGCGATCAAGTAGTCGAAAACTAGAACCTGTGGTGCTAATTGAAAATTGTGGATATAAAGGCAAGACCACTAATTCTTCGATCTGATCGCGTTTGATTTGGGCGATCGCCTCTTCAGTGAAAGGATGCCAGTAGCGCATACCCAAATAAACAATTACATCATGTCCAGCTTGCTGAAGCTGCGATCGCAGAGCTTGTCCTTGAGCTTCAGTGATGCGCCTTAGTGGTGAGCCACCACCAATTTTTTTGTAATTTTCCTGAGATTTTTTAGCCCGTAGCGTCGAAATTAACCAAGCTAGTGGAGCTTGCAGTAATGGTGAAGGCAAGCGAATAATTTCTGGGTCAGAAAATAAGTTATACAAAAACGGGCGGACATCTTCTAATTTGTCTGGCCCGCCGAGGTTTAGTAGTAAAACGCCTAGTCGCCCCATATCAATCGCTATATCCCTTTATATTTTTGGATTTGTTATTAAGATCATGTTGCATTAATTATAACGTTAGTTGGATATAGTCATTTGCGACGAGCAACCGCAAATGTCGCAAAATAGTAAGAACCGCTTAGCGATTCTTACTATTTTGCGCGTTCGTCGAATTGATATTGATTTAACCATGCGATCGCGGCTTCGATGCTGGTGACTTTTTTGCCTTCAGGCAGGGCAGGGCGCTGAACCATAATGATGGGAATCCCCAATTCCCTTGCGGCGATAATTTTGGCATAGGTCGCATTGCCGCCGCTATTTTTACTAACGATTGCCTGAATTTGGTAGTCTCGCAATAATTGTCGCTCCTGCTCTAAACCAAATGGTCCCCGATCAAGCAGTAGCTTGCTATTAGGTAATTCCAGATCGGGCGGATCGATAGAGCGCATTAAGTACCAGATATGCGGACTAATGTGCGATCGCTGCAAAAATGGCTCTAGCTGTTGTCTTCCTGATGTAATAAACACTCGACTTGCCGATTCAGGAATAGCTTTTGCTGCGGCTTCTACGCTTTCGACTTCGATCCAATTGTCGTCAGCTAGTTTCTCCCATTGGGGACGGACGAGCATGAGGTGAGGGATGTTAACTAATTGTGCAGCGATCCCGCCATTAATAGTAATTTGTCCTGCACAGGGATGGGTCGCATCAATGAGAATATCAATAGAATTTGCCTGTAAGTACTGGGCTAATCCTTCTGCACCACCAAATCCACCAATGCGGAACTTCCCAACTAGTGCGGCTGGTTTCTTGGTGCGTCCTGCGAGGGAGCTAATGACTTCTATTTCGGGAATAGTGGCGAGCTTTGCAGCAAGTTTCACCGCATCACCCGTGCCACCCAAAATGAGAACTTTTTTCATAATTAGAGATATCTGGAACTATTTTTGCTGCTTATGGAGTTTGCGGACTCTATGCTATCTCTTTTATCGCCAGTCAGCGATCGTAAAAACTTGTCATTACATAAGTTTGCTAACCAAAGGAGAGACTATAAAAATTTTGTGTAAATTTAGGCTAAAATCATTGATTTTTTGTTGAATTTGCTAGTTAAACACTCAAAAAATTATAGTCTCGCAATTTTTGAGAATACACGGCAAGCCAAGCAAGCATCTACAGAAAATATCAAGTCGCTAAGCCTATCAATAGATAGGCTGATAGGCAAAAATTGGCAATCTCAGTCACAACGACATTGATGATTGAGCTTGATGGTGGCTCAGCTACTTATTCATCTAAGCCTCAACAGTTGGAGGATGAGAGGTAAAGTCTAGCTAATGTAGTATTCTTAAGGAGTAGATCGGACTACCAAATGCCATACAGTCGGAGCCTTAGATCAGCAAGCTCAAATTCCACTTTTAGTCATTAACTTATCACAGCTTGTTAATACCAAAATTGACTTTAAGTTAGCTGATGTTGGTGAGCATTGAGTAAGTCCTAATTACGAAAGAAAAATTTGAATTTCATCTGTTATGAATGTTCTTGACAATGATTCAGAATCTACTCTTTTACCACCAGTGTATATTGAAAAATATATCCAGAAGTGGCGTGATTTGGCACTTTCAACTCAAGCGCTTAATCTTACCCAAGCCCAAACTGCGGTTGAGAATGCCTATGCAGAGATTGGGAAAGAGAAACCTTCAGTTCTCTTCTTCGCAAGTCCTTTTTCGGCTATTTCCGTGTTAATTGACCTACAACTATCGCAACAATTTGGAGGCTTACTCAATTCTCTTAATGATTTGTATTTTGAACCTTATTTCCAAGAAATGTTCGAGGTATATTTCCGCAAGATCACTTATCAAAGTCGCATATACATTCATAACAAACATGCATGGTGGCGGTCAGTTTATCGTCAACTAAATTTATTTTATCGTTGCCAACTCCATAGAAAACTAGCAACTCAGTTGGATTGCGATCTCTTTGCCCATAAACAAATATTGAGAATAACGTCGAAAGAATTGCGCCCCTTGAATTGTTATGGCAACTACAGTAGCGGCAAAATTGAACTTTGGTCAGGTGCAGTGGACTTTTGTATCAAGGTTCTAGCCTGTGGTGATTCTAGACAATGGCAATTGATTGAGTCTCTTATTCAGTCATGTGGGTGGATTTTTCCATTAGATGGGCTTGCTTTAGTTTGTGGTAGACCGACTAAGTTACTTGTTGATACAGATGATCTATTACATAGCGAAAATGAGCCTGCTTTGCAATATGCTGATGGCTATGGATTTTATGCCTTTCATGGACAAATAGTCGATCGCGAACAGTTAATCAATTTAGTAGAACAAGAAAAGTAAAGACAATTTCCATAGAGCGATCACCTAGCCTTTTGTTATTGCGCTCTTGGAGTAAGAGCAAAATTTACAGCAAAAATACATAATCAGTCTATACAGCGCTTTGCGCTTACTTAAAACCCAGAAATATTTTTGAAAGTGGCGCGAAGCGCCACTTTCAAAAATATTTCTGTACTACTCAAAGCCTCAATAGGCTGTAAGATGTGAGGTACAGTTGATAGTCTCTACATCAAATAGTCCTATGGACTGGCAAGATCGAATTACGCTAAACCCTAACATTTTAGTTGGTAAGCCTGTAATCAAAGGTACTCGTCTAGCTGTTGAATTTATCATCGATCTTTTTGCTCAAGGTTGGAGTGTGGATGAGATTCTTCGCAATTATCCAGGGATTACAGTCGCAGATATCCAAGCTTGCTTTGCCTATGCTAGTGCTTCTTTTTCCCAATTTCCCTACATCGCTCAAAATCCTTGATGCGTTTTGAGAAACTTCTGGCATAATACTAGGGATTTTTTTGAGGCTTGCGATGTCTGAGTTACGAGACTATCAAAAACGGGTCATCGATGAGATTTATGCGACTTGGCGACTCGGCAAACGGGCGATTTTGCTGGCAATGCCCACAGGCTCAGGCAAAACCCGCACCTTTAGCGAACTTGCCAAACATTTTGACTATAGCCATCAACGAGTTCTCCTATTAGTACATCGTGAAGAACTGCTCTGGCAAGCAAAAAATACTTTAGAAAAGACCCTGCGATCGCCTGTTGGAATTATCAAAGCCGATCAGCCCATGCACCTAGAACATCCCGTGCAATGTGCCTCTGTGCAAACCCTAGTAAAACGCCTCGAAAAGCAAGAAATAGACTTAGGCGCGATCGCCCTCATAATTGTTGACGAAGCACACCTTTCTCTAGCCCCAAGCTATTTAAATATTTTAAGCTACTTCCCTGAAGCCTTGATTTTGGGAGTAACGGCTACACCTTCGCGACTGGATGGGAGAGGATTTGATCGCCTTTACGAAGCATTGGTCATTGGACCATCTGTTTCTGAATTGATTTGGCGTGGATTTCTCGCCGATTATGACGTACTTGCGCCTGAGAGCTTTTTACCCACCGAAGAAGGGATTCGGATTGCAGGAGGCGATTTTAATTCGGCGGACTTAGCAGAACGCATTGATCGTCGCTATGTGGCTGGTTGTGCCGTCGATGCTTATTTACGCCATGCCCATCAAAAGCGTTGTGTCGTATTTGCGATTAACCTCGACCATTCCAAAGCGATCGCCGAACGCTACCGAAGTGCAGGCATTGCCGCCGAACATATTGATGGCGAAACTGTCTCCAAAGATCGTCAAGCCATTCTCGAACGCTTTCGAGCTGGTGAAACTAGAGTCCTTTGTAATGTCAATTTATTTACAGAAGGCTTTGACGTTCCTGAAATCGAAGTAATCCAACTCTGTCGTCCTACCAAATCCGTTGCCCTCCATTTGCAAATGCTTGGTCGAGGCTTACGCCCCAAGGGTGGGCGGAAAGCATTAGTTCTCGATCATGCAGGTAATTGCTTACGACTAGGTGGAGCAAAGGCTGAGCGGAATTGGACATTGCAGGGTTTAGTAGAAGAAGTTCCTAACCTAGAACCAGTTGCAGAATTATTTGCAGAGCCATTGATTGAGCAGCCCCTAGTCGATATTCCTAAAGCGCAAATAGATTTACCGAATTTCCCCAAACGTCGCGTCGAGATTTATGAAACCGAGGCTGATTTGTACAACATTCCTACCCATGTAGAACTTGAAACCCACTTAGCACAGCAAAGCTATCGCCAACCACCTCAACCAAGATCTGTTACAAATAGAGCACCGCGATCGCCTTCAGACTCTGCACAACCAAATCGCGATCGCCGATCTGCACCAACTCGTAAAATCAATGCCAAAGCAGCCCCAAAAGCCTCTTCAACAAAGCGAGTGAATCGTCCGTCTCACCAGCTATCCCCTTTACAAAAAGTAAGTAAGGCTGCGATCGAACTCGCGGAAATGCTCGAAAGTATTCTCGTTTGGGTATGGCGATCATGGTTTCCTCCCAATCGGTCAAAGAGCGATATCTCACATAAATACAAAAATTTTCGGTAGTCCTATTTTACAGCGCTTCGCGCTCAAACCCAAACCAAGAAAAATTTTAAAAGTGTTGCAAACCAACACTTTCAAGATTTTTCTTCTGGTTCGTTTGATCGGTAATTGCTGTCAGTTTGTAAGAAGACATGCGTCATAATATATTTGATATGTTTGAATCAAAAATCTCAATACAGGACAAAAATAATTAATTGTGTAGGGGCAGAGCATTCCTGCAACTATTAATGCTTATCACTAGATTTGTTATACAGGAATGCTCTGCCCCAAACTTAACGCAATCATAGATTAATTCTCAACTGCGGAAAGGGTAGAGCATTTGCGAACCAAGATTCTAGCGAAAAGTTGAAAAATTGTGGCGCAAATGCTCTACCCCTACATCAAAATTGTTTGCAGATTTTTGTCTTATATTTAGATCGAAAATTCAAAAACTTATTACGCAATATCAAACCATTGCCTAAAATTTAGCTTGTGCCATTAGATATAAATCGTTTGCAACAAGCCTTAAGTATTGAGGCTGAAAAAGGCTTTGCCAATTTACAGGGAAAGCAATTTTTGTTTGCAGATTTTTTGAATGTGAGCTTAAAAGAAATCCCTGAAGACTGGGAAATGAGCGATCGCCTCCAAGCCCAAACCCTTGCCAAACAATATGCTCAATATGGTGATTTATCCCTACCACGCAGACAACATCTAGTAGCTGAAACTCGTCGCTTGCTCTACGAAGTGCGTCGCCGTGAAATAGCAGAAACCAGCGCTGCACCTAAGATTAAGAAACCAAAAACTGAAGCGATCGCCGCAACAGAACCCAAAGCTACCAAAAAAATATCGCCTGATACCGAGTTAAAAAGCCTTGAAGGTATTGGCTCATTCATGGCAACAAAGTTTAAGCTTCTCGACTTGTACACAGTGCGCGATGTTCTCAGTTATTATCCTCGCGATCATATTGACTATGCTCGTCAGATTCCCATTCGCGAACTGAAAGATGGAGATACAGTCACTGTAATCGGTACAATTAAGAAGTTCGGATGTTTTACTAGCCCAAAAAATCCTAATCTCACGATTGTAGAAATAATTCTGCGCGACCATACGGGGCAGATCAAGCTTAGCCGCTTCTGGACTGGCAAACGTTACTCCAATCGCGGTTGGCAAGAATCACAAAAAAAACTTTATCCTCAAGGATGTACAATTGCTGCTTCAGGGGTGGTCAAACAGAGCAAATATGGTTTGACGTTAGAGAATTATGAAGTGGAAGTTCTTGAACATACTCAAGATACAATCCAGTCCAAAACTGTCGGGCGCGTCGTGCCAGTTTATCCACTTACAGAGGGCATCACACCCGAAGCGATTCGTCGCCTTGTAGCGCAATGCTTACCCGCAGTATCACAGGTTGCCGATCCGATGCCCGATCGCTTTCTTAATGATTACAAAATGATGCCTTTGGCAGAGGCGATCGCTCAAGTTCACTATCCAGATACCAGCGAAACTCTAGAACAAGCCGTCATTCGACTCACCTTTGATAAGTATTTCTATCGTCGCCTTGTTTCGCTCTATCGTCGTCATCAGCAAAAGGCAATTCACTTTGTACCCCAGAGCCAAGCGATCGCTCAACTAGAAAAGATTCTTCCCTTTGAGTTAACCAATGCTCAAAAGCGTGTCGTTACTGAAATTCGAGCTGATCTCCAAGGTCAAACGCCGATGAACCGATTAGTACAAGGCGATGTCGGTTCAGGGAAAACGATTGTGGCAGTATATGCATTATTAACTGCGATCGAGGCTGGCTATCAAACTGCACTTATGGCTCCGACGGAAGTTCTCACTGAGCAGCATTATCGCAAGATTGTGGAATGGTTTATGCAGCTAAATCTACCTGTAGAAATTTTGACTGGTTCCACAAAGACGGCAAAACGTCGCGAAATTTTACGACAACTCGAAACAGGTGAGTTGCCTTTAGTGATTGGAACCCATGCTTTGATTCAAGATGGTGTAAACTTTGCGCGATTGGGACTAGCGGTAATCGATGAACAACATCGTTTTGGGCGAGATCAGCGATCGCGGCTTTTGCAAAAAGGTACTGACCCCCATGTGTTGATCATGACTGCGACACCAATTCCCCGCACTTTATATCTCACTAATTCGGAAATTGAAGTTAGTGTCATTGACGAGCTTCCTCCTGGACGTAAACCGATTCAAACTGTCTTACTGAAACCCTCACAACGCAAAGATGCCTACGATTTAATTCGGCGTGAAATAGCTCAAGATCGTCAGGCTTATATTGTCTTTCCTCTAGTGGAAGAGTCTGAGAAAATGGAAGATATTAAGGCGGCAACCCAAGAACGTGAGCATCTCCAAAATGTAGTTTTTCCTAACTTCCAAATTGGCATACTTCATGGTCAAATGTCTTCGGCAGAAAAAGATGAAGCAATTAATACTTTCCGCAAAGGCGAAACCCAAATTTTAGTAGCGACTACGGTGATTGAAGTCGGTGTCGATATTCCCAATGCTTCAGTGATGCTCATCGAACATGCCGATCGCTTTGGTTTAGCTCAACTTCATCAATTACGAGGT
>JBJTVM010000591.1:0-1744 GCA_046081205.1 Pseudanabaena sp.
AAGCCTATGTCAAAGTCAATTTAGTAAAAACCTAATATTTGCCATGACAGCGATCGTCGTTCCGCGTCGGTTAGAGGTAGCTGTGACCGATCATGCTCTCAATGATCTAGCTACAAAAGTGCAATCATCTGCGCCCACTCAGCATGTTCTGCCCAATGGCGTGAAGATTATCGCCGAACAGATTCCTGTGGATGCTGTTAATCTAAGTATTTGGGTTGACGTTGGTTCTGCGGTTGAAAGTGATGATATCAACGGCATGGCACATTTCTTAGAACACATGGTGTTTAAGGGTAGCGATCGCCTTGCTTTGGGAGAATTTGAACAGGCGATCGAGTCGCACGGTGGTAATACCAATGCGGCAACCAGTCAGGACTATACACATTTTTATATCAATGTTGCACCTAAAGATTTCGCAAAACTCGCGCCCTTGCAACTGGATGTAGTCCTAAAGGCTAGCATTCCTGACGAAGAGTTTCAGCGTGAGCGTCATGTGGTGCTAGAGGAAATTCGCCGCAGTGAAGACAATCCCGATCGCCGCATTTATCGCCATATTTCCGAATTGATTTATGAGCAGTTGCCCTATCGTCGTGCGGTGCTGGGTCCGGTTGATGTCATCGAAAAAGTCACATCTGAGCAGATGAAAGCTTTTCATCGTCAGTGGTATGCGCCACAAAATATGACGATCGCAGTAGTGGGTAATCTACCTGTGAGCGAGATGATCGGTGTAATTGCTAATTACTTTGAAGGAGATGCGATCGCTGATAAACCACAGCCTAAAACTTTCGCTCCCGAAAAGCCCTTTACGGAAATTGTGCGGCGCGAAGTAACCGATAAAAGTCTCAAACAAGCTCGATTGAGCATGACATGGCGCGTTGCTGGTTTAAATAACCTCCCAGAAACTTATCCCCTAAGCATTCTGGCAAATATTCTTGGTAGTGGACGTACTTCGCGGATGGTGCAGGACTTGCGCGAAAATCGGCGCATCGTCGATCGCATTTCCGTTAGTAATTCGGCAATGCGTTGGCAGGGTAATTTCCAAGTATTTGCCAAGTTAAATGTGGAAGATGTGGCGATCGTGGAAGAGGCAATTCGTGAGCATATTCGTCAACTGCATGAAGTACCTGTCACTGACGAAGAACTCGCCAAGATCCGCACTCAAGTCAGCAACCGCTTTATCTTCGGCAATGAATCACCAAAGGAACGTGCAGGTATCTACGGTTATTACGATCGTATTGTCGGTTCCCTAGAGCCAGCTTTAAATTATCCCGATTTAATTAAATCCATCACCAAAGAGGACATCCAAGCCGCCGTTCGCAAATACCTCAATCCTGATGCCTACGGTATTTTGATTGTCAAACCCTAATCGTGAAGTTGCTAAATTTTTATTATGGCAAATTGATTTTTTAGCAATCAATTTGCCTATACAAAAAGTATGTTGCACCCTGAAGCTCTCATTAAGCTGCCTGAAGGATGGCGATTTTCTAGCGAAGCAGATTTAGAAGATTTTGTTTGGAATAATCTAAACAAACTATTTGGGTTAGCTCCACTTAAACGCCAATATATTATTCAAAATGATTGCTGTGATATTTTAGCTTTGTCGGATTCAGAACAACTAGTAATTATTGAATTGAAAAATATAGAAGATCGCTATATTGTGCAGCAATTAACTCGTTATTATCACAGCATAGTAACGGAGAAGCCGCTATCTGACATTGTTAAATATGATCAACCTATTCGTCTAATC
>JBJTVM010000592.1:0-4150 GCA_046081205.1 Pseudanabaena sp.
CAGATGAACCAAGAGATTTTTAGAAACTGTTGCTTTGCAACAGTTTCTAAAAATCTCTTGGTTCGAGTCTGAACGTAAAGCGTTGTATGTTACCCATTACTTTCGTCTAAATTTTCAGTAACCTGCTATGAGTACGACCGAACTTCCCAAACAATATAATCCTCTCGAATCTGAAGCTAAATGGCAAAAATATTGGGAGGAAAGTGGTGTATTTGTAGCAGCTAGTCAAAGCGATAAAGAACCTTACTGCATCATGATTCCACCACCCAATGTCACGGGTAGTTTGCACATGGGTCATGCTTTTCAAGAAGTATTAATCGATATCCTGATTCGCTATCACCGGATGCGAGGGTTTAATGCCCTGTGGTTACCAGGCACAGATCATGCCAGCATTGCGGTGCAAACAATTCTCGATAAACAGATCAAAGCTGAAGGCAAAACCAATCAAGAGATTGGACGGGAGAAATTTCTAGAGAGAGCTTGGCAATGGAAAGCTGAATCGGGCGGTACGATTGTTTCACAGTTGCGGCGCTTAGGTGTATCCGCTGACTGGACTCGCGAACGTTTCACAATGGATGAAGGCTTATCAAATTCAGTCACCGAAGCCTTTGTCAAGCTCTATGAGGCTGGCTTAATTTATCGGGGTGAATATCTCGTCAACTGGTGTCCCGAATCACAATCTGCTGTATCTGATCTAGAAGTTGATAGCAAAGAAGTAAATGGTTATCTCTGGCATTTTCGCTATCCATTAGCCGATCGCTCTGGATATCTAGTGGTGGCGACTACCCGACCAGAAACGATGCTGGGTGATACGGCTGTAGCTGTCAATCCTGAAGACGATCGCTACAAGCATCTAATTGGCAAAACAATCATGTTGCCAATCATGAATCGCGAGATTCCGATCATTGGTGATCAATATGTCGATAAAGCCTTTGGTAGTGGCTGCGTCAAGATTACACCCGCCCATGACCCTAATGACTTTGAGATGGGCAAACGGCATCAGCTTCCCTTGATCAATATTCTCAATAAAGATGGCTCGATCAATGAGAATGGCGGCGAGTTCCAAGGACAAGAGCGCTTTGTAGCGCGTAAAAACGTGGTAGCAACGCTTGAACAATTGGGCTTATTAGACAAAATTGAAGACTATACCCATACTGTTCCTTATTCAGAGCGAGGCAAAGTACCTGTCGAACCATTGCTCTCAATTCAGTGGTTTGTGAATATCAAGCCACTTTCAGACTTCGCGCTTGAACAATTTGATAAGCAGAACTCACCCACATTTGTACCCGATCGCTGGGGAAAGGTTTACCGTGATTGGCTGATCCGTCTTAAAGATTGGTGTATTTCCCGTCAACTATGGTGGGGACATCAAATTCCTGCTTGGTATGCACCCGACGGCACGATTTTTGTAGCAAGGACTGAGGCTGAGGCATATACCCAAGCTAAGGCAAAATTGGGAGAAGATATAACTTTAGAACGTGACCCAGATGTACTTGATACATGGTTCTCATCAGGTTTATGGCCGTTCTCAACTTTGGGCTGGCCAGAGCAGACACAGGACTTGGAGACTTTTTATCCCACAAGTGTACTAGTGACTGGCTTTGACATTATCTTCTTCTGGGTTGCCAGAATGACGATGATGGCAGGTTATTTTACTGGGAAAATGCCTTTCCATACGGTCTATATTCATGGACTGGTGCGCGATGAAAATAATCAGAAGATGTCTAAATCCAAAAACAATGGCATCGATCCGTTAGTTCTCGTTAATAAATATGGAACTGATGCGTTGCGCTATTCGCTGGTTAAGGAAGTAACAGGCGCAGGGCAAGATATTCGCCTTGACTACAATCGCAAAACTGACGAATCAACAACCGTAGAGACAGCCCGAAACTTTGCCAATAAACTTTGGAATGCTTCGCGATTTGTCATGATGAATCTCAACTTAGAGCATGGTGGAGCCACGCTCCAAGTTGAGAACTTAGAACTTGCCGATCGCTGGATTTTGTCGCGTTACTACCAGACAGTTTTACAAGTGCGTGAACAGCTTGATGCCTATAGTATGGGCGAAGCAACCAAGAGCCTGTATGAGTTCTTCTGGGGTGATTTCTGTGATTGGTACATTGAGCTAGTTAAGTCCCGTTTACAGGAAACTGCCGACGCGACTTCTCGCGCTACCGTGCAGCAAACCCTTGCCTTTGTCCTCGATGGGATTTTGCGCTTATTACACCCATTTATGCCCCACGTCACTGAGGAAATCTGGCAACTGTTGACCTACGGAACAAGTGAGCCATCAAGTGATCGCCCAGTACTGGCGATTCAACCCTATCCCGAAGTTGACACCACCCATATTAATGAAGAATTAGAAGAACAGTTCCAGTTAATCATTGGCACAATCCGCACCATTCGCAATCTTCGGGCTGAAGCTGAGATCAAGCCTAGCCTAAAAGTAAAGGTGATTTTACAATCCGACAGCGATCGCGAAAGAGCCTTACTCGAAGCAGGACAAAGTTATATTCTCGATTTGGCAAGGGTTGAGGATTTGGCAATTTTGGCAACGGTTGATGAGTCAATGACCGAAGAGGCGATCGCTGGTGTAGTTGGGACGGTACAGGCGATCGTTTCACTAGTCGGTGTTGTCGATATTGCCCAACTGGTTGCCAAGCTAGAGCGTAGCCTCAAGAAGTTGGAAGGGGCGATCGCCTCGACACAAGGTCGTTTAAACAATGAAGGCTATGTCAAAAAAGCTCCCCCTGATGTGGTGGCAACTGCCCGTGCAGAACTGGAAGAGTCTTTGAAACAGCAAGAGATTCTCAAAGCGCGTCTAGCTCAGTTGCAAAAATAAATTAACGCCATTTGCGCCGCGCTTTCCGCGGCACAAATGGCTATATCGAATTCACGTTAATTCACAGAAGTTTCACCACTTCTGTGAATTAGTATAAAAATTAAATTATTGAGATGTTAAACGCTACTCTATCCGACAAGCTCGATCGCTTACGTCAAATATTTAGTGAGTCATCACAGGTGGTAGTTGCCTATTCAGGCGGTATCGATAGTACCCTTGTCGCCAAGATTGCCTTTGATGTTTTAGGAGATCGCGCTTTAGCCATCACCGCTAACTCCCCATCATTACTACCTGCTGATCTTGCTGCGGCTCAAGTACAAGCGGAATTTATAGGGTTCAAACATCAAATCGTCCAAACCGATGAGATAAATAATCCCAACTACACCTCTAATCCAATTAATCGTTGCTATTTCTGCAAGAGCGAACTACACGATACGCTCAAGCCATTGGCGAAAAGCATGGGCTATAGCTATGTTGTCGATGGCTTAAATGCTGATGATTTACAAGATTATCGACCAGGAATTCAAGCAGCAAAAGAACGCGGCGTGCGATCGCCTCTTGCCGAAGTGGGGATTAGCAAAATTGAAGTCCGTATGTTATCGCAATATTTAGGAATGCCTTGGTGGGATAAGCCTTCGCAACCATGCCTCAGTTCGCGATTTCCCTATGGCGAGGAGATTACAATCGAGAAACTACGTCGCGTGGGCAATGCCGAACAGTATCTACGCGATCGCGGCTGGAAAGGCGATATTCGTGTGCGATCAATGGGTGATACGGCAAAAATCGAAGTTTCCAGCGATCGATTAAGCGAATTTATGAGCTTTATGGCGATCACGGATCTGACTAAAGCCTTTCGCGAATATGGATTTAGTTCGATTACCTTGGATTTAGAAGGCTTTCGCAGCGGCAAGCTAAATGATGCGATCGCGCAATAATACCAAAGCACAAAATGGCTACGCCATTTTGTGCTTTCAAAAGCCTGACAGGGTTTGTTTTTTAACGTCAATTCGACGAACGCGCAAAAAGGTAAAAATCGCAGAGCGATTTTACCTTTTTGCGCCATTTGCGCCGCGCTTTGCGCGGTGCAAATGGCTATATCGAATTCACGTGTTTTTAATTCACAGAAGTGTAGTCACACTTTTGTGAATTGGGATGATTCTCATTATAAAAATCGGTTTTTTGAAAGCCCACCAACGGCAGACTTTCAAAAAACCGATTTTGGTGTTTCCAGCCCCGAAGGTGCTGGAAACACCAAAATCGTTTTTTTGAAAGTCTGCCGTTGGTGGGCTTTCAAAAAAACGATTTTTA
>JBJTVM010000593.1:0-8554 GCA_046081205.1 Pseudanabaena sp.
TACTACTTAAAGCCTCAACAGGCTGTATTTTCTACATCGTTTTTTTGAATGTCTACTTGAGATTTTGACTTTAGAGAATATGCCAAAACCGCCTTTAGAAAAACTTTTTTACTCTAGCCTAGTTACTGAACATATTGTACCTAAAGGTCGTGATTTTGCTTTTAAGAGATGGCATACTCGCCTAGTGGACATTGCCAAACACTATGACGGCTTTCTACGATGTGATCTATGTCCACCACTGAGGTGTAAAGATCCAGTTGTGAAGTGGTATTACATAATCCATTTTGATTCGCCTGAGCATCTTGCTCAATGGATGAAGTCCAGCGATCGCAAGCAGTTATTAGAATTAGGACAAGAAATATTTGCGGCTTATCGGTTTAAATCTTTTACTACAGGTTTAGAAGGCTGGTTCTCGATGCAGTCAGGTACTTCAGAAAATCAAGGTTTAGGTCCGCCGCGATGGAAACAGATTTTATCAGTAGTGTTAGGGCTTTATCCTGTCGTTATGGTTCAGACTATTCTTTTTTCAGCGCTGAGAATTATGCAATCTTGGTCATTGGCAAGCTCGATGATTGTCAATAATCTGATCTCTTCGGTGATCTTGAGTCTATTTGTAATGCCTTTTGTATCTCAACGTTTAAGATTTTGGCTACAACCAGCTTATTTACCGATATCACGCAAAACTAATTTAATCGGCACAGTTATAGTATTCATGAGTTTAGGATTGATGGTACTTGTGTTTACTGGAATCGTGAAATTAATTAAGTAATACAAATTCACAGAAGTATTGCCACACTTCTGTGAATTTGTATCAAGTTAGTAAGCTGCGCCGAAAGAATTAGCTCATAAGTCAATCTGAAAATGCTAGACAATTGATAGAAGATCAATTAGAGCTTGATTTTGTTCATCAGTACCAACAGTAATGCGGAGCTTATCGGCTAGTTCTGCTTGATTGAAATAGCGAACCAAAATGCCAGATTCTTTGAGTTTTAAATAAATCTCTTCAGCATTGCCTTTGGGTGGCTTGGCAAGCACAAAATTGCCGCGAGACTCTAGTACGGAATAGTCAAGACTTTTAAGATCCAAAGTAAGTTTAGTTCTTGAAACTTTGACTTTTTCAGCGTTCGTAATTTTGTAAGCTTGATCGCGCATAGCCGCAGTACCCACCGCGATCGCTATGGCATCAATGTTATAGCTATCTTTAACCTTAAATAGCCCAGATAAAAGCTTGGGATTAGCAATACCAAAACCTAAACGTAACCCTGCAAGAGAATAACCCTTGGATAAAGTGCGTAATACGATTACATTTTCAAATTCTTGCACCAAGGGTAAAGCTGAATATTCAGCAAAATCGACATAGGCTTCATCGATCGCCACAATCCCTGACACTCTTTTTGCCAATTGACGTAAATCATCGAGAGGGACAGCGTGACCCGAAGGGCTATTGGGTGAAGCAATAAAAGTTACAGCACCTTTAGCCGCTACAAGTTGATCAATTGGTAATTTAAAACCTTCTCCATAGGGTATTTCTACCGTCTCTGATGGCTGCATTGCTGCTAGGGTGCGATAAAGCACATAGGTCGGCATCGGGTAAACCACTTTGCGATCGCCACTTTCTGCGCAAGCTCTGATCAAAATATTTAAAACATCATCACTGCCGTTGCCCACTATTACCCAATCCTTAGGCACACCAAGAGCATCACTTACCGCTTGACAAAAATCATGGGCAAAAGGGTCGGGATAGCGCCTTAATGAATCACTGTCGATAGTCTGCAAAGCCGCGATCGCCTTAGGAGAAGGAGGATAGGGATTTTCGTTAGTATTTAGTTTAATAACTTTGATTCCAGTCTTCGGCTGCTCCCCAGGTACATAGCCAGTCATTTCATCAATAGCAGGGCGGAAATAGCTCATGGTGACAAGTAAAAAGGTAAAAGTAAAAAGTAAGAATTTAGGCTAGGTTTTTGATTGTATCGCGATCGCCATAAAGCCTCAAAAGTAAAACTGCCTCAAAAGTAAAGCGGTCGAGAAGAAGCCATGTTACTGAGTCTTTTCCCGAAATATTGGCAAGACTTCATTGCAAAATGCTTCTGTTGCCTTTGACCGATAGCGATTAGGATTACGAATTTGTAATAACATGCGCTTGATTACTACTCCGTCAATACGAACTTGATGCAAAGCACCCATTTGCAACTCTTTTTCGATCGCTGTTATCGACAAAAATGCTGCCCCCAAGCCTGCCTGTACTGCATTTTTAATCGCCTCAATTGAATTTAGCTCCATGGCAATCGTCAACTGTCTTGGATCAACCCCACTATCCAACAGTACGCGATCAATTGCCTTACGAATGGTTGATTGTGAATCAAGGGTAATAAATTGTAACTTGTACAACTCTTCAATTGGCAATGATCCCATCTGAGCTAGAGGATGAGAAGTTGGTAGAATTAGCGCTAGCTCATCTTCGGCATAGGGTGTAATCTCTAAAGAGTCTAGTAAATCCGCAGGAATTTCACCACCAATTATCGCCAAATCAACTTGCCCATTAGCTACACTCCAAGCCGTTCGCCTTGTAGAATGGACGTGGAGTTGCACCGAGACTTCTGGATATTTCTTACGAAACAAGCCAATCATTTGTGGCATTAGGTAGGTTCCTGTCGTTTGACTAGCACCTATAATGAGAGTCCCACCATTTAAATTTTGTAAATCATCAATGGCACGACAAGTTTCTTGGCAAAGACTTAAAATGCGATCGCCATAGGAGAGTAATAATTGCCCCGCCTCTGTCAACTGTGCTCTTCGCCCCCCGCGATCAAATAAAGGCACATCTAGTTGTCGCTCTAGGTGCTGGACTTGCAAACTAACGGCGGGTTGGGACACATAGAGGCTATCAGCGGCGCGTTTGAAGCTACCCTCAGCAGCGATCGCCTTGAGAATACGTAATTGGTCTAGGGTGAACGGTATGTCGATCATAGAAGCAGCGTGAGAAAAGATGAGTCGGGAGGTTATTCAAGATTTTTTGCATTTAGCAGGAGTTGTGGGGGTTGCCCTCACAAACCGCCGTATGCGTCTTTATTTCTTCGGATTGGATGCCGTATTAGATCGGAAAAACAAGCCTTGGGGCAAGGAGTATTGCAAGTTGTTGAAAATGTACCAGAAGGATTTGAATCCTTTGAGTTTCACTTTGCTGGTCATGTTGTTTTTATTTACAAATTGACGCATGGGCTAGTACTACTAGTGCTTACAGATAGCAACCTTAAATTGGTTGACTATAGGCGGGATATTACCAAAATCAAATATTTGATTGAAACAGATACATACAACACAGTCGCATACTTTAAGCTCTTATTAGGTTCAGTAACTCAGCATTCTTTATCAAACTCAAATTGGAATGACAGTGCGCCTAATGCAACTACTCAAGCGACGGGGCAAGAGCCATCAACAACACAAAGCCTTACTAACCCAGTTAACCATCCTAATTCTGAGGAAATTGCATCTACTACATCTTCTAGCTCAGTCAACTCAAGACATCAACCAGACAAACAACCAAATGCTACCCCTAGTACAAGAGCAAGTACGACTGCAAGCAATATCAACTTAAGAGCTAGCTCAACAGCAAGCAATGCAGTACGGACTCAACCAAACACAAATAAACCTCTAACACCTCCTGCATCTGCGACCACTTCTTCTAGATCCTCACCTACGAATAGGGCTGTAGCTAACAATAACCTGACAAAAGTTACTGATAGTCCTACTAAGCCAGTATCAGCGAAAACTGACCCGCAAGAGTATAAGTTAGATGAACTTTTATCTGCGTTAAATAAACTAAGTCACTTTACAACCCAATATTTAGGTAAAGTCGTAGTTACAAATTATTGGAAATCTACTCGTCCTACTTCATCTTGGTTGACTGAATTTGAAGTTGATCGTAGTGGGCAAATATCACATCCCAAACAAGCTGCGATCGCCTGCACCCCAGAGCAAGTTCAGCAAATTCAAGCATGGGTATCCGCTTATATAAAGCGTTGTAAACAAGTAATCCGTAATTTTGATCAAATGCTAGAACAAGATTGTCTTAGCGATCGGCAAAGACAAATTCTGCTTTAGAGACTTTGCGGTGAAATTAAAAAGCTAACTATTGATAGCGTTGCTCAGCCGCGCTATCAATAATCTAATAAGAATTTACAAAAATGTGATAACTCTTTTTTGATTTAAAAACTGTTATTCCTAAAAAGGAAAGGATTTATTTTAGTAAGGATAGGCGGCGCAAAGCGCCGCCCATCCTTATCTATTTTGCACCACCTAAAAACTAAACCCAGTAAATTATTTCAAATACAAAAAACATAGCTGGGATGCTTTGAATTTCTATAGATTAAGCAATTTGGCGGGAACTACTCTATACATATACCTTAAATGAGCTAAGCTGATCCTTAATATTAAGGGGAACAATTTTAGAGGCAAGCTAATAATGGCTAAGCGTGTAAGGATTGAGCCTATTGCCCAAGTAGCAGATATTGCAACTAATGGCGCATTACTGTCTGGCTTAATGGGAGACGAGCTAAATATTTTAAAAGAATGTGGTGGTCGTGGCATGTGTGCGACCTGTCATGTTTACATCCAAGATGGCATGTCTTCGCTTAGCCCTATGGGTAAACGAGAACAGCGCACCTTAGAAGTCATTACCACTTGCAAGCCTAACTCCAGACTTGCTTGTCAAGCCAAAGTTATGGGCGAGGGTGTTGTTGTTGAACTGCCTGTAGGTATGTATGTTCAATCTATCCAAGATATCGAAGCTTTAATTGGACGACGATGCGAAAAAGCGCTTCTTAGCCCGATTACTGGTCAGACATTAGTTGAAGTAGGACAACTAATTACGAGATCGGTTGTTCGTCAACTAGAAAATACCAATTTCAGTGTGGGTGAACAATTGGCAAACACGAAAAGAGCAGATGTCTTTGAGTAGAAAATTAGATTAATAGCCTATAGATCAATAGCTGGATTAAAACTGATAGCCATTTTTTATCAATATGGTCATCAGTTGTTGATTCTCAAGACTAACGTTGAATTCAATAATTTTTTTGGATAGGAGTATTAACTTATGACCGTTGCTGTAGATCGCCCAAATAGTGCAACCAGAGCAAAAAGAAAAAATAATCACTATAGTCTGCAAGATTTTTTTCAGCCTGACCTTGAGAAGGGCATCATCGAAGACTGGAATGGTTCTCGAAATATTCTTACCAGCGAAGATTTTATTATTGGGTTACAGGAAGGATTAGAAGACGAAGTGGGAGAAGCTTCAGCGGCTGTCATGTATTCGATTGGTTGCGAGTGGGGGTTACAAGATGCATTGTTTTTTACAAAATGGTTTGAACGTGATTTTGGTCGGAGTATTCGTCAAACTAATTTACCGTTCTTGCTAGAAACTTGGTGGTGGCCATTTACGTCACAGGGTTGGGGGCGCTGGCAGGTAGATATGAGCGATCGCAAACAAGGCTTTATGTTCATCAGTGTGTATGACTCGGCTGTTGCTCGTAGCCTCGGTGATGTTGGCAAACCTGTTTGTCACCTTTATGCAGGTCTGTTTTCAGGTTTCTTTACGCACTTAGTTAATAAGGAGCTAGAGTGCATTGAGATTCAATGCTATTCAATGGGCGAAAACTATTGTAAATTTCTGCTCGGCGGCAAAAATCGGATCGATGCAGCTTCATTCTGGCTGAATGAAGGAGCGACAACTCGTGACATCGAAGGTCGTTTGCGAAATGGAGAATACCTGAAATGAGTACCTCAGATTGGCGGTTACAGCCATTACGCAGTTTTTGGCAGAGTGTAAATTGGGAAAATCGGGTGATCGCCCCTGTGAGCAATAACGGTAAAAGCGCTCCAGCACTTAGCTTTTTAATGTCCGTTAGAGAATATTTTCGGGCAATTTCTTGGACAGGGATTCCTGAGATTGCTTCTACAGCAGTAGAACTCAAGCCTAGTGGTAATCCTATTGATGAAAGTAATGAAACCCTTGAAGACTTTCTTGACGATATTTCTAAATTCTTCTAAAGCGATATAAGAACTATGATGATGCCGAAGATTCAGGAACTAATTAACCAAGCCCAAGATCGCTACCTTGCGGCCGATGAGCTAGGACTAATGGAAAATTACATTAGTTCTTTGCCTGATCGCTTAAAACTTTATAAACTAATTCGTGATCGTGAAATTGATCTTTTGCAGGCAGTTGCTAACCAAGTACCTGCCGAATTACCAAATGTAACCGATGCAGACTTAGAAACTGGGATTAGAAATTTAATCCTCGTATTGCGTTATAGCTCAATGGCAATGCTACTCAATGATGAAAATTTTTTAAAGCAAAGATTGCTCAATTGGTTGGAAGGGATCATGTCTATGCGTGACATGCGCCGTCTCAATGAAGCTCTCTATAAATTACTAAACCAAGGATTACGCCAACACTTTAGTCCCGCACAACTTGCCTTGATCCAGCCTTTGATTACTGCCGCCCAAGTCACGCTCATCTACTAGAGATAAACCACTATGATTTCTGTAGCCGATCTCATCAAGGAAAATCGCATCCCTTCTAACTTTTTTGACTACAATTCTTACGTCAAAGGTGATCTAGAAATTGGGCTGCTCGAAAATCGTCGTGGCGATCGCTTGATAGCAGTCCCCGAAACATTAATCTCGTCGCTTTATGCGGGGCTAGCTAAAGAAACTGGTCAAGCATCAAGATTAGTTCTATATAACTGTGGTAAGTGGTGGGGAAAAAACTTCTATACCCGCTTTACCGAATCAATTGAAGAGTATTATTCCCAGCCACTTGCCGAAATGGATATGATTACCTTCATCCAAAGCTTAAAGGAATGTTGGCAAACCCATGGTTGGGGAAAATTTGAATTCGATCCTCAATATCAAGCTCAAGGCTTTATTCTCGTCAAGACTTACAATTCTCCATATGTGCGAGCCATCACTGGCAATACATTACCGACAGGCTATTTAGAGGCGGGGATTCTAACTTCATTCTTTACACGCCTAACAGGTCGAGAATTATTAGCAGTCCAAACAACCTGCGAGTCGTTAGGTGCTAGTTGTAATACATATATCATTGGCTTACCTGAAAGGCTCCAAATCGTTGATTCATTTCTTGCCGAAGGTTTAACCCACGAGACAATCTTGCAACGAGTACTCAAATAAAAAATAGACTCGCAAAGCGAGTCTATTTCAGCAATTTTGATTATAAAAATAGGTTTTTAAGAAGCCCGCCAACGGCGGGCTTCCTAAAAACCTATTTTGTTATTTCCAGCGCCTTAGGCGCTGGAAATAACAAAATAGGTTTCATAATGAGAACTGCTGAGTCTATTTTTTATTTTGTTTTATTTTTTATTAGCTTTAACTATTTGTTTCTGAGCTTTCCAAGCTTCATTTAAATAGCCAAAATTTTTCTTGAATTCTTCGCCGCCCCACCAACTACCAACCCGTCCTTCATCCCAAGATGCAGAAATAGCTCCGTAGCTGAGTCCCGCAACTCCAATTCCCAGAAACAACATACTGAGTAAAACAACTGCTGAAGTTGGTAAATCTACTATATGTCTGCTCACAAGAAAGTAACTAACAATAAATGTTGTCAGTCCTAAGCCTGTGGGGATGCCACAGAACAGAGCAGCACGTCGAATTATGCGACGATTAACCTCATCAGGTATGCCTAGAGAATTACCCCCTTTGACATTTGATGAGGGTGTGACGCTACTTTTTTTCGCAGTTATAGGAGGAGTAGGTTGAGGCTTTTTAGCATCTTTTACTTTCTTATTGCGATTATTTGGCTCAAAAGGAATACGCTCTGTAGTCGGTTTACTCACTGTTGCTCCTTAGCTTTAGCTTCTTTTTTCGCTTTTTTGATCGTGTAAAGGGATTTGCCTCTAGAGTGTGAAGTCTAGCCTCTTACACCTAAGCTTTGGATTAGCTGTTTGTAATGAGCGCGATCTTGACTACGAACATAGGCAAGTAAGCGCTTACGCTGACCAATAATCTTAAGCAAACTACGGCGAGATGAAAAATCTTTAGGATGTAGCTTGAGGTGAGTAGTCAACTGGGTGACACGCTCGGTCAATAATGCAACTTGAACATCTGAGGAGCCAGTGTCTGTGGGGTGCTTTTGATATTCGGAGAAGATTTCTAGTTTGCGTTCTTGCAGCAGGGCCATGATAAAAACTTTAAACGTGTTTTGAAGTGTACGTGACATAAACTCGACACTAAATGCCAAATTATTAAATTTAAGCAATACAGTGCGGGCTTCCCAACCTCACGATTGGGCATTCCTAGTTAGCCCCATTACTGGGATTTCGCCACTTATCCAAAGAAGTTAACTAAATTAGCTTCTCAGACAGATCGACTGCATAGGCGGTTTCCATTTCTCAGTAGTCTCTGAGTACATTATTTGGCGATCGCCATATTTTCTGTAGGTATTAGCTTTTAGACAGTCTAGCCTAACATATTGACCGCATATTTTTATACCCAAACAAAAAAATAAAAGCAATTCTCATTATTTAAATCGGTTTTT
>JBJTVM010000594.1:0-3857 GCA_046081205.1 Pseudanabaena sp.
AGCGATCTTTGCCAATCTCAGGACAAAGGCGCGTAGCTCGACCAAGCATCTGCTCAAACAAGATCCGCGAATTTACCCGCCGCAAAAACACAATATTGCAAATCGTAGGCACATCAATCCCCGTAGTCAGCAAATCCACCGTCACCGCAATTTTTGGCAACTGCTCATTTTTATATTTGAGAATCAACTCCAACGGGCGATCGGATGCTCCCGTAATCTTCTGCACCGCCTCATCTTCCACCTCTCCATACTTAGCAATCAGCGCCTCTTTCAGCAACTTCACCACCAGATCCGCATGATCATCCGTTGCACAAAAAATTAGGGTTTTCTCCATCAACACAGGATCGATCTGTTCCGCCAGATACTCACAAACCACACGATTAAAAGCAGGGGTAATTACCTTCTTATTGAAGTCCTTAATTTCCACCTTCACCTCATCCGCAGTTTTGCTCAGATCACGCTTGCCAGTGCGCGGATCGATCACCTCGATCTCAGCACCCTTTTCCCAAACTATCCCCGACTGAGCAAGTTCTGTCTGGATTAAATGCGGTGATTCATAATCAATGAGAAACTTGTCAATTACCGCCTCCGCATAGGTATATTGAAAAATCGGCTCGCCAAAAATCTCGGATGTATGCAGCGCAGGTGTCGCCGTAATCCCAATTCTCACCGCATCAAAATACTCCACCACCCTTCGATATTTAGAAACATAGTCTTCAAAATCACGAAACTCCAACTCAATTGTGCTGAGTTCGCGATCAAGCAAATAGCCACGATGACATTCATCAATAAGCACGCAGTCATAATCATCCACATTAGGACTGGGCGAACTATCGCTCGGATACATAATCCGTCGCACAAAACTCTGCACCGTCGCCACATGTACTTTCGTCTCACGATCGCAAGTTGCATCCTTTAGCTCTTTGACTTCATAAATATCCGTAAATGCTTGCAGAAGTTCCATTTTCGTATCTTTAAAAGCTGCGATCGCCTGATGCCCCAAGGAAGTGCGATCAACTAAAAATAAAATCCGCCGAAACCGCTTCGTTTTTAATAATCTATAGATCAGCGCAATACAGGTTTTAGTTTTGCCCGTCCCCGTTGCCATCGCCAGCAATAGCGATCGCCGATCTTCTTGTAAAGCCGATTCGATGGCAGTGATCGCCTTAATTTGGTAGTGCCTCATCTCAAACCCATAGTTAAACTGCTCTTGGGCAAGTTGCTCATGGGCGTGATCGAAGTCTTGAGCCAATAGATCAATCAATCCCTCTGGCGAATACCAACCCGCGATCGCCCGTCGCTGATTTGTCCCTCTTCGCACATCCCGAAACCAAATCCCGCTTTTCGTATCCAGTTGCGCTAGATAGGGGCGACCATTGGTCGCAAACACAAACGGCACTAGAAAAGGCTCAATCTCTCCCCAAGGCGCACCCTTAGCCAATGAAAAATTATCACTAGCCCGAATTGATCGCGCATAGCGATGCGCCTGATCGATCGCCCCCGACACATCCTTACTCTCTCGCTTTGCCTCAATAATTCCCACCAGTTGCAAACCCACAAACAGCGCATAGTCCGCCGCCCCTGAGCGCGTTGGGTACTCGGCGATCGCTAGATTTCTGCCTCGCGCAGGACGTATACCCTTCCCATAGGTCAACTGCTCCGAATCCACCTCCCAACCGACATCCCGCAGTTGGGCATCTATCAGTCGGCGCGTTTCCCGTTCATCCAGTTCCACCTTGGCAGCAGCAGCTTGCGATCGCGAGACGATCTTTTGAATGTTCGCCTCACTGTTTTGAGCTTGCTGCGCCTGTATCTCCGCCAAGTGTTGCAAAGCAGCTTGCAATTCCTGCGCTATTTCTGCAGCCAACTGTTCGGCTTGGGCTCTAGCACTCCGCTCATCTAACAACGCTGATTCCAATTGTCGCGCCGTCACTTCTGGCGGAGTCGGCTCGCAATATTCAGGCGCAACAAAGTCTCTTGCTTTCCCCCAAGTGCGATGAAACCAAATCCCTAACTGATGTGCGTATTTGAGAATGCTCAACGCCGTTCGGCGATCGCCCACACTGTCATGTACCGCCCGATTTCCCGTTTTGCGAAGTTCATGAAACAGGCGATCGATCTGTCCATGAATAATGCCGCGATCGCGCAGTCGATTCAATAACTGTACCTGTGATTCTTCTGTATGCTCGTAAAGCCCCACCCGCGCCGCAACTAACTTTGCCAAAAATTCGCCAAACACCCGCAACCGAAATAAGCAAGCCACAGGATCGTTATGATAAGACCGTTCGGCAAGCGTCCCCAGTCTCACCAATTCGACATCATGCTCCCTCAAAAACGCAAAATTTGACGAGGCTTTCATGGCATAGCTAAAATACACTACCTAAAATTATAGCGAAAAATCCCAAAATTAGAAAAGAAAGCTTTGTGTTCTTTTCTAATTTTGGGATTTTTCCAAGACTTTTCCTAGATAATGATGATAGGCGGCGCAACGCGCCGCCTATGATCATTATCTAGAAGCTCAATGACCGCAACCTCTGATATCGTCCAAAAACTGTGGAACCTTTGCAATATTTTGCGTGATGATGGCATCACTTATTTGCAATATTTAACAGAACTTACCTATCTTCTATTTCTCAAAATGGCTCAGGAAACCGATACAGAGATAGGCTTACCAGAGGGCTATCGGTGGCAAGACCTCTCATCAAAAGATGGGATTGAGTTAAAAAACTTCTACAAGTCAATGCTAGATCATTTGGGTTCGAGCGCTTCTTCACCACAAGTACAAGCAATCTTTGTCAATGCTCAAACCTCTCTCAAAGAGCCGCGCATAATTAAGAAACTAGTGCAGAGTATTGATGAACTCGACTGGTTTTCCGATCATCGTGATGACTTTGGCGATCTCTACGAAGGACTGCTACAAAAGAACTCCGAAGAAAAGAAATCAGGAGCAGGTCAATATTTCACCCCTCGACCGCTCATTGATAGTATGGTCGCTCTACTCAAACCTCAAGCAGGCGAACTGATCCAAGATCCCGCCGCAGGGACAGGTGGATTTTTAATTGCCAGTCACGCCTATATTAAGCAGCAACTAGGCGGCGATATATTCGCACTCTCCGAAGCCGAGCAAGAGTTTCAACGCAAACATGCTTTCTATGGCATCGAACTCGTTCAAGATGCCCACCGTTTATTGTTAATGAATTTACTGCTCCATGGCATTGAAAGCGATGTCAAACTTGGAGATTCCCTCTCATCGGAAGGTCAAAATTTAGCTAAAGCCGATATCATTCTCAGTAATCCCCCATTCGGCACTAAAAAAGGCGGCGGAATGCCCACTCGTGACGACTTCACCTTTGCCACATCCAATAAGCAGTTAGCCTTCCTCCAACATATCTATCGCAATCTCAAGCCCAAAGGACGCGCTGCGATCGTGCTTCCTGACAATGTTCTCTTTGAAGATGGTCAAGGTAAGTCCATCCGCGCCGATTTGATGGATAAATGCAATTTACATACAATCTTGCGCTTACCCACAGGCATCTTCTATGCCCAAGGCGTAAAGACGAACGTGTTATTTTTCCAACGTGGCACAACCGAGAAAAATAATACTCAAGAAATTTGGTTCTACGATATGCGAACCAATATGCCCAACTTCGGGAAGCGTATTCCTCTAACTCGCGATCGCTTTGCGGATTTCGAGTCAGCCTATGGCGAAGATCCAAATGGTAAAAGCGATCGCAAGGAACAAGAAAGATTTCGTTGCTTTAGCCGAGAGGAAATTGCTAAACGTGGTGAAAATCTCGATATTTCATGGTTACGCGATGACAGTCTCCAGTCCAGCGAAGACTTACCTGAACCCGATG
>JBJTVM010000595.1:0-3011 GCA_046081205.1 Pseudanabaena sp.
CGAAATTTTGCGGGGTTTGGTAACTTATTTTGCACAGGTACTTACCTATAGACAGATATCGCGATCGCTGGTATCGCTTACCAAAAGTTGTCACCAAATATCTGTTAGATTTATATATGTTTACAAAGTCAATTTAATAAAAAAATTTTATGAGCTTACTGATCGTTGGTGCGACAGGTACATTAGGTCGTCAAATCACCCGTCACGCACTAGATCGGGGGCTGAAAGTCAAATGTTTTGTGCGTTATCCCAAAAAAGCAAACTTTCTCCGAGAATGGGGAGCCGACTTAGTAGCAGGCAATCTGAATAATCCTCAAAGTCTAGATGATGCATTAGAAGGGGTTACCGAAGTTATTGACGCAGCCACAACTCGTGCCACGGGATCGCTAAGAATTCGGGATGTCGATTGGCTTGGCAAAGTCTCACTGATCCAAGCTGCTGAACGAGCTAAGGTTGAACGGTTCGTATTTTTCTCAATCCTCAATGCCGAGAAATATCCCAATGTTCCCCTCATGGACATTAAATACTGCACCGAAAAATTTTTAGAATCTACCGATCTTAACTACACCATCCTTAAGCCCTGCGGATTTTTCCAAAACTTGATTGGTGAATATGCGATCCCGATCCTTGAAAATCAAACAATCTGGATTGGTGGTGAGTCTTCACCGATCGCTTATATGAACACTCAAGACATAGCTAAGTTTGCTATTAGTGCCTTGACTGTCAAAGAAACTGAGCGTCAATCCTTTGCGATCGCTGGTCCCAAAGCATGGCAACCGAGTGAAATTATCAAACTCTGCGAAAGAATGTCAGGGCGTACCCGTAGAACTGCCAACATGCCTCTCGGGTTACTGCGCTTTGCGCGTAAGGTTGCTCTCGGTTTTGAATGGGGTTGGAGTTTTGCTGAGCGTATGACCTATGCCGAAGTTCTCGCTAGTGGTATTCCTCTTGATGCCGATATGAAGGAAACTTATAAAATCTTTGGTCTAGAGGAAGAAGATATGACTACCCTCGAAGCCTATATGCAGGAGTACTTTAGCCGCATTCTTAAGAAATTGAAGGAGCTAGATTACAAAGAGCCCAAAATTAAAGCACCTTTCTAGGGCATATAGCCTCTGATCTGCTGCCTATGCTTTTCAGGTTTGTTATGATGATGTAGATATCAAACAAACAGCTTCAAAATAATTAAACCCAATAATTAACAAACATGAGCAAATCACCATTAGACGCTTTCTTTATTGGTAGAGCAACGGCTGAGGCTGTAATTGATCGCATTGAAGAAAAAGTAACTGATGCCCTTAGTGCCTTAGGTAAATTTGATGCCGAGCAACGGGAACAGATTCGTATTTTCGTCGAAACAATCTTAGAAAAAGCCGAGCAACAGAAGGGAAACGTTACCACTGATGATAGTGATATCGACCCTGATGAGTTGCAAGAAACTATTGATAATCTCCGCGCCGAAATTGCTCAACTAAAGTCTGAATTGCAGCAATATCGGGATCAATAAAAAAAGGAGCGCATTGCGCTCCTTTTTTTATAATAAAAGCCTTGCATTGCAAGGCTTTTGTCTTTTTAACGCGATGCTGGTAAAGATGGTGATGTTTTCGGTGTTGTAGTAGGAGCAGGACTAGTAGTGGGTGAAACACTAGGTGTCGCAATGGGAGCAGGACTGCTAGTGGGTGAAACACTAGGCGAAATACTGGGTAATGCACTAGGTGAAGTCGTAGCTGATGGCTTAATTTGCACTGGCTCAGCTTTTTTCTTATCTCCCAAAATACTAGGGTTGCCATTATCAAAAACACCCGCAATACAAGCAATCATTAAGGTTGCCAATGTACCCACAAACAGAGCCTTCCAGCCTAATTCCGAAATGTCACGGCGACGCGATGGGATCAAAGCGATCGTGCCACCCACGAAAATTCCTACAGAGGCTAAATGAGCAAAGCCTGATAATGCATAGCTCACAATGATTACAGTACGACTACTGAGTTCACCTGCCAAAGCTGCTCTTCCTAGCTCATTGTAAGGAGGAATAGCGGTTTCTAGTAGTCTTCTGCCAATAATTACGGAAGCTTGCCAAGATTCATCCGCAGAGATACCTGTAAGCAAAGTTAGTGGATAAAACAAAAAACCTTGAATATTAGCTAACGTAACAACCTTAAAAACACCACCAATAGGCGATGGTAAACCAGCTAGCCAACCAAATGTCTGATTTAGTAAATATACCAAACCGACAATTAAAATTAAAACGGCGGCAATTGAAGCGCTCATTTTCACCCCATCCAATGCACCTAAAATCGCTGCATCCATTGGGCTAACACGCTTCATAACCTCACCACCTGCTGACTTCAACTCGTTATCGTCATTGTCTTGGCTATTTGCATCTTGCTTAGCTACCTTAGATAAGCCTCCCATAGTTTCAGGGACAGTTGTTTCAGGGACTAAGATTTTCGACAGCACAAAACATGCAGGTATAGCCATGATTGAAGCCGATACTAAGTGACCCAAAATATTGGATAAAACTGCCTCCAACGCACGAACATAAATAGCCAATACTGAGGAAGCGGCTGTACCAAAGCAGCAAGCCAAGATAGCACATAGTTCACTACGAGTCATTGTTGGTAGATAAGGCTTTACGACAATAGCTGCCTCAATGCCAACAAAAATATTTGCCGATCCACTCAGAGCCTCCGCACCACTTAGCTTCATAGTGCGTTCAAACAACCAACCAAAGAAATTTACAATTACACCAATAACTCCCAAATTTTCTAACAGAGCCATCAATCCAGAGAAGAAAATAACAGCAGGAAAAGTACTTAATGCAAACATAGTGGTGACACGAACAGCACATAGCCCGCTAGTAATATTTCCTAAACCTCTAGGAAGCGCTGGACAAATGCCACTTTTAGGGGCAGCAGCCACCATAAATGAATTTCTGCCGAATATAAACTGCGCTCCTTCTTCTGCCGCGTCAAAAGCAACATTAAGCAAATTGCTAAAAGATTCTAAGG
>JBJTVM010000596.1:0-3296 GCA_046081205.1 Pseudanabaena sp.
GCGCCGCAAACCCAATTTGCCTTTGCAACCTGTGGTGACATCCCCTTTTAGTATTGTGCGCTTCATCAGTCACCCTGAGCGTGATCTAAATATTCGTTTTTGGCAAGAATGGGAGACGTATATACGCGCTTGGCTCGCACAGGGAACGCAAGTATACTTCTTCATGCACTGCCCAATCGAAGAGAGATCTCCCCACAATGCAAGGTACTTTCAGGAAATGTTAGAAAAAGCAAATGTTCCAGTGCCAATGTTACCTTGGGATCAGCTTATTCCACCACCACAGCAATTAACCCTCTTTTAACAAGTCATGACTCAATCCTCGCAATATTCTACCGATCGCTATGCAGAATTCATTCAGCCAGTGGATGAATATAACCGTGATTTGATTGCGAATGTGCATCCTCTCGACTGGGTAAATCCACAACCTGCGGCACTTTATGACTTGGTTGTAATTGGTGCAGGAACGGCGGGATTAGTCGTGGCAGCAGGGGCGGCGGGTTTAGGTTTAGGCTTGAAAGTGGCACTAATTGAGAAGAATCTCATGGGGGGTGATTGTCTCAATGTTGGTTGTGTCCCTTCTAAATGTGTGATTCGTTCATCACGAGTAGTTGCAGATATACTTGATGCTGCGAGATTTGGCATTAATCCACCTCAGAATATTGATATCGATTTTGCTGCTGTCATGGAACGGATGCGAAAAATCCGTGCTGGCATTAGTCATCATGACTCGGCGGCGCGATTTCGGAATCTCGGTGTTGATGTGTTTCTTGGTTCCGCCAGTTTTATTACTCAAAATGCGATCGCCGTTAATAACGCCAGATCAAACATCAAATTAAACTTTAAAAAAGCGGTAATTGCCAAAGGCGCAAGAGCCTCTGATCCACAAATAGTAGGGCTTGCCGAAGCAGGATATTTAACCAATGAAACTGTATTTTCCCTCACTGATCGCACCAAAAGATTAGCCGTCATTGGTGGTGGTGCAATTGGTTGTGAATTAGCACAGGCCTTTCAGCGCTTAGGCTGTGAAGTGACATTACTGCACAAAAATTCGCATTTACTTGATCGCGAAGATGCTGATGCGGCGGAAATTGTGCAACAGGCATTTCTCCGTGAAGGTGTGCATTTGCTTTTGGGCTGTGCGATCGCTCAAGTCACCACAACTAGCGATCGCAAAATCATCCATTATCAACAAAATGGAATTAGCCATCAAATAGAAGTCGATGAAATTCTTGTCGGCGCAGGGCGATCGCCAAATGTTGAAGGTCTAAATCTAGAAGCTGTGGGCGTGAAATATAACCAGCGCAAAGGCGTATTCGTGAACGACTATCTCCAAACGACAAACCCACATATTTTTGCCGCAGGAGATATTTGCATGAATTGGAAATTTACCCATGCTGCAGATGCTGCGGCTAGAATCGTGATTAAAAACACGCTCTTTGCTCCCTTTGGTTTGGGCAAAAGTAAGCTCAGTGATTTGGTAATGCCTTGGGTGACCTATACTGATCCTGAAATTGCCCATGTGGGTCTAAATGCCAAGGAAGCCAAAGCTCAAGGCTTAGAAACCAATGAAATTAAGATTCCTTTTAGTTCTGTTGATCGCGCAATTTATGATGGCGAAACGGAAGGCTTTGTCAAAATCTTGCATCAACGCGGCTCCGATCGCATTCTTGGGGCAACGATTGTGGCGCGTCATGCAGGCGAAATGATTAGCGAAATTACCTTAGCGATCGCCACAAAACAGGGATTAAATGCACTGTCTGGAGTGATTCATTCCTATCCTACTCAAGCCGATGCAATCAAGAAAGCTGCCGATGCTTATCGAAAAACTTTGCTCACGCCACGCACGCAGTCAATCTTGAAGTTTTTAACTAAGTTCAGCTAAATATGGGAAGTAACTTGAAGCACTACTTCTTATATAGCATTGTATGCTTACCTTTACCAGTCATAGACTCTTGATAAATCTATGCAGATATCCCCAACCCAAAGTAGTGATCGCTTTCTCTCTATTCAAGGCTATCAAATAGAGCAGCAAATTTATGCTGGCTCCAGAACAATTGTCTACCGTGGTATACGCATAGCTGATAGTCAGCCCGTCGTGCTGAAAATATTGAGAAACGATCGCCCCACACATCAAGATTTGCTACGACTACAGAATCATTACACGATCGCCAAGAACCTCAACTCCCAAGGTATCGTCAAACCTATTGGCTTAGAAAACTATGGTAATGGCTACATTTTAGTCATGCCTGATCAGGGCTACAGCGCTCTTTCAGATTACATTTCGAGTAATCATCTGGATCTGACCGAAGTTTTAGCGATCGCGATTCAAATGGCAACAATTTTGGACGATCTCTATCGTCAGTGCGTGATCCACAAAGATATCAACCCCAGCAATATTCTGATTGAACCGATTACGAAGCAGATTAAGTTAACTGATTTCGGTCTAGCGTCATTACTGCCCCACGAGACACAGACGTTAATTAGTGCCAATGTCCTAGAAGGAACCCTCGCATACATGGCTCCTTGCCAAACAGGACGGATGAATCGGGGGATCGACTATCGCTGTGACTTTTATGCTCTAGGGGTAACTTTGTTTGAGCTATTGACAGGACAATTGCCATTTAATTCGGACGATCCCTTGGAAATAGTGCATTGCCATCTTGCTAAGCCAGCGCCATTTGTAAGCGAATTGAAACCAGAGATCCCAGAAGCGATCGCCCAAATTGTCTTTAAGCTAATGGCAAAAGACGCAGAGGCACGTTACCAGAGTGCATTGGGATTAAAGCACGACCTCGAAGTTTGTCTGCATCAGCTTAACCAAACAGGAAGCATCACAGAATTTACAATTGGCACAAAAGATCTAAGCGATCGCTTCACGATCCCCGAAAAACTCTATGGAAGGGAAGCCGAAGTCGCAAGTCTCTTAGCCACCTTTGGTCGAGTTTCCGAAGGTAATAGCGAACTAATGCTAGTAGCAGGATTTTCAGGCATCGGCAAAACCGTCGTCATTAATGAAATCCATAAACCCATCGTGCAGAAACATGGATACTTCATCAAAGGTAAATTTGAGCAATACAATCGCAACATCCCTTTTTCGGCTTTTGTACAAGCTTTTCGCAACTTAATCGGACAACTGATGAGTGAAAGTGACACTCAACTGACAGCATGGAAAACCAAAATCCTTGACGCAGTGGGAGAGAACGGACAAGTCATCATTGAAGTGATCCCAGAGCTAGAAGGAATCATCGGCAGTCAACCCAACGTTATCGAACTATCAGGAAATGTAGCTCAAAATC
>JBJTVM010000597.1:0-1918 GCA_046081205.1 Pseudanabaena sp.
TATGTAGAGGAAAACAAAAAATTTACTCTTAATCAGCGTATTTGTTCCATTAGGGCAAAAAATATTGACAGTCGATATCTGTTCTATTTTTTAAATAGAAATAAATATTTTTTATCTTTTGATAGTGGCGTTGGGCAAACCAATCTTAGAAAAGATGACATCCTAAAATGTCCAGTTTTAGTTCCCTCAATATTTGAACAGCAAAAGATTGCTAAAACTCTTAGTTTGATGGATCAAGAAATTTCCTTGCTAGAAAAGCAACTTCATTCACTCAAAACTCAAAAACAAGGCTTAATGCAACAACTCCTTACAGGCAAAATCCGCGTTCAAACCCCATGACCACCATCCCCGACATCACACCACCATTTAGCGAAGACGACACCTCAAAAATACCTGCCTTAGCCCTACTGATCAAACTTGGCTATCAATACCTCACACCCAGCCAAGCCAACAAACTCAGAGGCGATCGCAAATCTAGCGTCATCCTCTTTGGCATCCTCGAAGAACAACTACGGAAAATGAACCGTATCCAATTTCGAGGCGAAAACATACCCTTTAGCGAAGGCAACATCACCGAAGCCATTCGTGTATTGCGAGATATTGAAGACGATGGGCTAGTGCGGACAAACGAAAAAATATGGGAACTAATTCGACTCGGCAAAGCACTATCGCAAAATATCCAAGGCGACACTAAAAGCTTTAATCTGCATTACATCGACTGGGCAAACCCCGAAAACAACGTTTACCACGTCACCGATGAATTTGCGATCGCCGCCAAGAGCCCGACTGACACAAGGCGACCCGATATCGTTCTGTTTGTAAATGGCATCCCCTTTTGTGTAATCGAATGCAAGCGATCGGGACTGATCGGCAAAGACCCCATCGCAGAAGCCATCAGTCAACAACTTCGCAACCAACGGGAAAGCGAAATACCAAGACTATTTCACTATAGCCAAATCCTCATGGCACTAGCCACCAACGCTGCCAGCTATGGCGCAACAGGAACCGCCGCCAAATTTTGGGCAGTTTGGAAAGAACGTGAACTTGATAGCTTGGAGCAGATTATCAATCAACCCCTCAGCGATCGCCAAATCACCCACCTCTTTACCCCCGATCAGTACCGCTTTAAAGGCACAACCCCCGAAAAATCGCGGCAATGGTTTGAAATATTGCAAAAACAAGGACGGAGCATCACCGAGCAAGATCGGGCGCTCTATGCCCTAGCCCGACCAGAACGCCTACTCGAATTAGCCGATCGCTTTAGCCTTTTTGATAATGGTGATCGCAAAATTGCCCGCTACCAGCAATATTTTTGTGTAAAACGAGTAATGGAACGTATCCATACCTTTGACGCAGAAGGCAAACGTAAAGGCGGCGTGGTCTGGCATACCCAAGGCAGTGGCATATCTCTAACGATGGTAATGCTTGCCCTTGCGATCGCCAACGACCCCAATATTAAAGATCCTCAGATTATCCTTGTCACTGATCGCGTCGATCTCGATGAACAGATTTATCGCACCTTCGATCATTGTGGTGTGGAGATCGTGCAAGCCAAAACAGGTAAAAACCTGCGCGAACTGCTCAACGATCCCAAAGCGCGAATTATTACCACCTTAATTAACAAATTCCAAATTACCGATCCCAATAATGTAGGTAAAGTCGAAGATGACAACCAAAATAAATTAGACAAGTTACTCGCCAGTCGCGACTATACCAACGACAGCCCCAATATCTTTGTCCTAGTCGATGAGGGACATCGTACTCAGTTCGGCACATTGCATATTGCCCTGCAGCGAGTCTTACCCAAAGCCTGCTTGATCGCCTTCACAGGTACACCCGTTCAGAAAAAAGAACAAAGTACCGTTACCAAATTTGGCGGACTGATTGCACCCTCCTACACGATTAACGAAGCCGTGAG
>JBJTVM010000598.1:0-12863 GCA_046081205.1 Pseudanabaena sp.
TTACAAATTGGCGAGCAACGCGGTTTACAAATTGGCAAGCAAGAGGGTTTACAAATTGGCGAACAGCGTGGATTACAAAGACAGTCTGCGATCCTGCTACGCCAGCTAACCCGCAAATTTGGCAAAATATCCCCCAGAATAAAATCCCAGATTTCTAAATTATCTGCTGCCCAGCTAGAAGATTTAGCTGAAGCAATTTTTGACCTGCAAACATCCTCTGATTTAAGCGCTTGGATAAAAAACAGTTGCTGCGTTGAAGCGCTTGACTGTTAATGTTCAGGTCAGTAAGCGAGTGGACTATGCTTACAACGCCATTAGCCAAGCCATCAACAAATATCGATACAGCGGCAACAATCTCGTTGCAGAGACAAATTACACCTACGACCAAAGCGATCGCCTCACCAATGTCATTTATAGCAAAAGATCAAATACCATTCTAAAAAAAGCAGAGAGAGGAAACCATGAGAATCAAGAGTGATTAATTACCTAAACAACAAGACGATATGAGTTCTTATCTATCTATATTTTTGTTGTTATTGATAGTATTACGATGCAGCTTTTGGCTATTTGCCCCACCAAATCCTGATGAAGCTTACTATTGGCTATGGGGGCAGCATTTAGACTTTTCCTATTACGATCATCCACCATTGCAGGCATGGTTACAGGGATGGATTACTACATGGTTTGGCAAATCCCTCTTCACTTTGCGATCGCTAAATTTCCTTACTAGCAGCATCCTTTTCTATACCTATTACTGTATTCTCAAATATCTCTATGGAGATCTCGCAAGGCGTTACATCTGGTGGGTGATTCTCGCAGTCATAGCTTCACCTTTGTATAACATGATGCTCTCCTTGGCATGGCATGACCATTTAGCGATCGCTCTTAGTCTTGTTGGTGCATATCTATGTATTCGCTTTCTTGATGAATATTTAATCAATGGCAAAGGAGCAAGCTGGCGACTCTATGGCAGTGCGATCGCCCTCTCTCTAGCCCATATCACTAAATACAATGCGCTGTTTATGACGTTGGGTTTATTAGCGGCGATCGCTTCAGATTCACAATTAAGAAAACTATTTAAAGACATCCGCTTGTGGTTGTGTGTTGGTATTAGTGCGATCGCTTTTCTACCCGTATTTTATTGGAACTATAGCAATAATTTTTTATCTTTCCGTTTCTATGCAAATCGAAGTGTCGATAGTGGCACTTTGATCATGCGATTGCTAGAACCACTAGGCTTTATTGGGATTTCCCTATTAATGCTATCGCCATTTTTAGCATGGTTGCTATGGCGAGGCTTTTGCAGGGCAAAGGGACTATACAAAAGAGTAGCGTTTTGGACATTTATCACTTCTACTGGTTTATTGATGGTAGTTTCGCTGTTTTCTACAGCGCTCTATTACTGGAATATTCATGCTTATTTACTGTTATTTCCATTGTTGCCATTAGCCTTTTTCCCTGAACTCCCAGCCACCTCTCCCTCTGAGAGAGGTGGAGAGAATCTGAGAATTTTCTATGGAGCAGAAGTCTTTGGAATATTATTTGCAATTTTATTTGTGTGGAATTCCGCTGTATTCCCAGTGAGTGCCATATTTGGCAAGGATGGCGATCAAGATGGCAGGATGATTTATGGATGGCAGGAGGTGGCTGCTGAAGTACAGAAAATCAGCAATACTTTGCCAGAAAAGCCTTTGCTAATTACCTCTGACTATCGTTCCGCAGCAGCGCTTGCCTATGCGATGGGAAACCCTGATGTAACAGCTATATCTAAGCGGATTAGTCAATTTACAATTTGGAACCTAGAAAATGCAGCACAGCAGAAGGGTAAAAACGCCATCTTGATTTCTGACCAATGGTATCCCCTTACCGATGAAGCGATCGCGCATTTTGCTCAAGTTACTCCCATTAGCAAGGTGGAGATCTCTAGATTTGGAGTGTATCTGAAAACCTATGAAATCGCGATCGGGCAGAATTACAATCCAATTTTTAGTGACGTAGCAAAGCCGCGCTCATAAAAATTGCTTCTTTTAACTTGAACCAGATACATTTGATCGACTATGCTGATTTTGTTCTGATGTGATTGCGAAAAAATGGCTCATATTGGTCTCATCTGTGTCCCTGCCACAGGGCATCTCAATCCGATGACAACTCTTGGCTACGAACTAAAGCAAAGAGGTCATCAAGTAACTGTTATTAATGTTTTGGATGCCAAGGAAAAAGCGGAAAATGCAGGATTGGAATTTAAAGTTTATGCTGAACAAACCCGCCCACTAGGATTCACTCCTAATTCTCTAGTTAAAATGGGCGAATTAAGTGGCATGGACGCATTTCGCTACTCAATTGACTTGTTTCAGCAAGGTGCAATTATGATGATGCAAGAAGGGATTGAGCCGATTCGTAATGCTCAAGTTGATTTGCTTCTGATTGATCAAGCGTCTTTTGGGGCTTCTAGTGTTGCTGAATATTTAGGAATTCCTTTCATCAGTGTTAGCTGTGCATTGATGTTAAATCGAGAAGAATCAGTTCCGCCACTTAACTCTGGATGGACTTATTCATCTAGTCTTTGGTCTAAATTACGGAACCAACTTGGCTATAAATTGATAGATCACTTAGTCAAACCAATTACAGGGGCTATCAACGAATATCGGCGATCGTGGAATCTAAAACCTTTTAGTAATTCTAATGAAGCCTATTCTAAATTAGCGCAAATTTGTCCGCAGCCCAGAGAATTTGAATTCCCGCGTCAGCAGTTACCAGACTGCTTTCATTTTACAGGAACTTTTCAAAATCCTTTGAGCCGAGCAAATGTCAATTTCTCTTACGAAAAATTGAATGGGAAGCCCTTAATCTATGCCTCAATGGGAACTATTCAGAATCGATTGCTGGGTATTTTTAGCCAAATTGCCGAAGCTTGCCAAGACTTAGATGCACAATTAGTTATCTCTTTGGGTGGTTCAGCAGAGCCTGATAGTATGCCCAAATTTGCTGGCAATCCAATCGTAGTCAAATATGCACCACAGTTAGAACTCTTGCAAAAAACTCAACTCACCATTACCCATGCTGGGCTGAATACAACTTTGGAATCCTTGAGTTGTGGAGTGCCGATGGTAGCGATTCCGATCGCAAATGATCAACCAGGGGTAGCCGCGCGAATTGCTTGGACGGAGACAGGTGTAGTTATTCCTGTGAAGAAATTAACTGTTCCAAAATTACGAAATGCTGTTCAAACAGTGTTGACACAACCAAAATATCGAGATAACGCTAAAAAGATGCAATTGGCAATACAAAAAGCTGGTGGAGTCAATCAAGCTGCCGATATTGTTGAAAAAGTCATTGCCACAGGTAAACCTGTAGTGCGAATTGGATAATGGGAAAGAGACGGCGAAAAGAGATGGCGAAAAGCGCCGCCTCTTTTCCATTATCCAGGGGGCCAAGTAAAGGAGCGATCGCCTAAAACATGAATATGTAAATGGAACACGCTTTGTCCTGCCCCTGCTCCATTATTCGTAACTAGACGAAAATCTGTTAAGCCCTCTTGAGCAGCAACTTTATTAGCTACAAGCAAGAGATGTCCTAGCAAAGACTGATCCTCTATGGTTGCTTCTGAAAGCTTGACAATCGGCTTTTTAGGAATGACCAGAAAATGTACAGGGGCTTGAGGGTTGACATCGCGGAACACAAGTGAGAGGTCATCCTCATAGAGAATACTCGCAGGAATTTCTCGCTTAATAATTTTGCTGAATATAGTTTCGCTCATTTTAAAAACCTCTAGTTTTTGATATGTACAGCGCTTTGCGCTCAAACCAAAACCCAGAAATTTTTTAAAAGTATTGCAAAGCAACACTTTTAAAAAATTTCTTATACCAATTCACAAAAGCGTGGCAACACTTCTATAAATTAAAAAACAAACCCTGTAAGGGTTTTGAAAGCACAAAATGGCGTAGCCATTTTGTGCTTTGTCTGGTTCGTTTATTTTTAGCGCTATTGTGGCGCAATACGTCGCAATAGCCACAACTTATTTACAATTCGTCCTTTGCTGAGCCTGTAAATACAAGAGTTGCGGGACCAGTCATCAGAATGCGATCGCTTTCGGCTGACCAATGGATTTTGAGATCGCCACCAGGGAGATTTACTGTACAGGTGCGATCGCAGAGATCATTTAAAACGCCAGCCACTACCGTCGCACAAGCACCTGTACCACAGGCCAGAGTTGCCCCTGCACCACGCTCCCACACACGCATTTTTACATAGCCACGATTAACTACTTCCACAAACTCAGTATTTGTACGTTTTGGGAAAACAGGATGATGTTCAAAAAGAACACCAATTTCTGCTAGAGGAATGGTATCGACATCATCAACAAAAGTCATGCAGTGGGGATTACCCATACTCACCGTTGTCACATTCCAAGTCTTGCCACCAACTTCAAGCGGAAGGTTAACAACTTTGCGATCGCTTTCACCCAAAGTCGTCGGAATCTCGGCTGCGGTCAAAAATGGTTTGCCCATGTCCACAGTTACCTGTCCATCTAAATCCATTTGTGGCACGATCAAACCTGCACCAGTTTGAATCTGATACTTGCCATCAGTGGTTGGAATTTTTAAGTCCTGTATGAATTTTGCTAGGCAGCGAATTCCGTTGCCGCACATTTCTGGCTCAGAGCCATCGGAGTTAAAAATCCGCATCCGATGCTCATTATTTGCCTCGGTCAGTAGAAAAATGACTCCATCTGCACCAATACCAAAGTTGCGATCGCACCATTTGACAGCCTGCTCAGAGGTGAGAATTGGTTCGGCGCTGTGACGGTTATCGATCAGGATAAAATCGTTACCTAAGCCGTGATATTTACTAAATGCGATCGACATGGATTAATTCAATATATTTTTGAATATTATATATAGCCTTTATCAGGCTAGTGAAGTATAGGTTTGTTTCCCCGCCGAAGGCGGGGAAACAAACCTATGTACCTCGCTTGCTTGAAAAGTGCTATAGATCTCCTTATAAATTACCAAAACCCTTAAAGTTGTGCCTTGCAGGGACGCAACTTTAAGGGTTTTGTTTTGCAATTAACATGAATTTGATATAACCATTTGCGCAGCGCAAAGCACGGCGCAAATGACGTAAAATGGTAAAAGTCGCAGAGCAGTTTTTACCATTTTGCAGGTTTGTCGAATTGACGTTAATTAATTTTACTTAGCTACTTATGTAATCGTAGATACGGAAATCACAAGATGTTGTATAGTATTTAATTGTACAGATCGTTCTATTTGCTTGATTAGTCAAGAAATATCAAATACTTAAAACTATGACTACAACAGCCTCCGTAATCACTCCCTTGCGCCCAGTCAGCAAAGATGGCTTAGAAGCCCTAGCCGCAAAAGCGCAGGCTAACCCCAATGTCATCGGTACATTAAAAGTAAAAACTGTCTGTGAAGGGCAATTTCGCAACCTGAACTACGTGCGTAATTTATCTGAGCATGTTATTGATGAACCACCAACCTTGTTGGGGCAAGATACCGCTCCGAACCCATCTGAAGCTTTGTTAGCTTGTCTGGGTTCTTGCCTATCTGTGGGTATTCATGCAAATGCGATCATGCGTGGAATTACTCTCTCTAAGTTAGAGCTACACCTCGAAGGCGACATTAACATCACTGGTGTTTGGGGTATTGGCGATCTATCTAAGAAGCGTTTAGGTATCAGTGCTGTGCGTGTGAAGGTTGATATCGAGTCCGATGCAACTAAGGAAGAACTTGCTGAACTTCTCGAACATGCAAATTTCTGGTCGCCTGTTGCCAATACTTTCCGTAATCCCGTCGATATGGAAGTTTCACTAGCATAAAATACAAGATATGCCGCGCTAAGCGCGGCATATTCTGTTCAATCAAAAAAATACTAAGAGTTTAAGAGAAAGGAAGAAGCAATGCAGGTTAGTGACACCATAATCAAGCAACCTCAAGAAAAACTGCTCACTGATGCAGCATTAATGCAGAGTTTAAAAGAGGCGATCGCCAAAAAACTAGCGCCTGATGTTACTAACATTGATCAAAAAGGGATTTATCCAGAAGACTTTTTGCGCGATATTGGTAGTCTAGGTGCTTACGGTCAGGGTGTTAGTACGGAATATGGCGGCACGGGACGGGGCGTATTACCCGCATTAAAAGCGATCGAAATAGTGTCGGAAACTTGCCTAAGCACAGGGTTTATGGCTTGGTGTCATAATGCTTGCTCTTGGTATTTACAAAATACTGATAATCCTTTTTTAAGGGAACAAATTTTGCCGCAAGTAGCAACGGGCAAGCTTTTGTCAGGAACGGGTTTATCGAATCCGATGAAACACTTTGCAGGCATTGAGAAGATTAAAATCATTGCTAAACATTGCGAAGGTGGTTATATTCTCAATGGCACATTGCCTTGGGTCTCTAATATAGGCGATCAGCATTTATTTGGAATATCGGCTCAAATTGAAGGAACTGATAACTATCTGATGGCGATCGCGCAGGGTGGAATGCAAGGGCTAGAACTAAGGCAAGATGTGCATTTTATTGCTCTCGAAGGAACGAATACCTTTAGATGTCTATTTCGTAATGCTTTTATCAGTCATGATTGGGTGTTAGCGGCTCCTTGCGATCGCTATGTGGAATATATTAAGCCCGGATTTATTTTAATGCAGGTGGGGATGGGTTTGGGCTTGACCCAAAATTGTATTGACCTAATGCGAAGAATTGATAAAACTAAGCAGCATGTTAATCAATATCTTGATGATCGCCCCGACGAATTGGAATCTGAACTTGAGACTTTGCGCTTGAAGTCCTATCGTTTAGCTGAAGCGATCGGGCATGGTCGAGAAATCGTTAGCAAGGAAATTTTGCGGGAAGTGATTGAATCGAGAGCTACTGCTTCAGAGTTATCGCTTCGTGCTTCGCAATCATTAATGCTCCATGCAGGTGCGATCAGCTATGTGCATGGCAGTGTGTACGATCGCCGTTTACGCGAATCATATTTTGTTGCTATGGTGACACCTGCACTCAAACATTTACGCAAAGTGTTAGCAAGTATGTCTTAATTTGAAGTAGCTGATTTTTATAAGATTAATACAGCTAAAATTTAAATAGCTAAATCATGCTCTAAGAGCCTAATAAAGTTTTGTTTTTAAAATAATAATTTGTTAGGCTCTTACTGAGAAAAAATCATCAACTAGTTGGTTTAAATTAGATTTAAAAGCCAAGAAATAATTTGTAAGTAGTAAGGATTAATTATCTGTAGTTGGTAGGATGTGTTAGCGATAGCGTAACACATCAATTATTTGGAAATGATGGTTTACGCTATCGCTAACACATCCTACTTTTAATTCCAACTACTATAGTAGTTGCCGATTATATAAAGCAGAAAATATTTTTGAAATAAGAGACAAGGGGCTTAAGCCCCTTGTTTTTTTTGCTTTTAGGTTATCACGATTTATTTGGGATTTATATGTAATTTATGTATTTGTAGATTTCATTGATTTTCTAGTATTAAAAATTTAATTGATATTCAGTATCAAAAATTATCTCCTAATCACCCACATACTCATAATGTAATACTTTTCGTATATATCTATACCGATTTAATTACAAACAAGTTGCTAGAGTACCAATAATTAAATTTATCTTTAGCTATTTATGGCTAATTGAATTGCGTTCATTTGATTAAGAATTATTGCCAAAAATACAAACAATAAACAATCATGACATCTCACTTGATAGAACAGATGGTCGCTTCAGCGATAGGAAATAACTCAATATCTGCACAAGCTTCTGATTATTCTGTTGCTCAAATAAACAATAACTTATGGTCTACCTGTCCATGTGGCGGTGATCATAATATTGATCAGCATCAGTCTGTGATGGAAGGAATGCCGACAGATCCTGTGGAATTAGTGAATGACCTGATGCGGATGGGTCATTACTCTGATCGCGCCCAGTTGATGGCGCAGTCATGGGAAACCAACGCCATGAAAGCAGACCTGTGGCAACTTTTGGAACAGGGTTCATTATCCCAAGCTTCTGATAGTCAAAAGCGGATTTGCTATGACCTGATCAAGATGGCTGGCGGAGTTGAGGAAGCCTTTAGTGCAGCCTTTGGTCCCCAAGCACAGGAATTTTTTACCGATACATTGCAATCTAGCACCTTCCGTCGGCGCGAATTTCTAATTAAGGTAGCTGCTGCCGCCGCCGTGGTAACGCTTACAGGATGTCCTTCTTCTCCTCCTCCTGAGACTCCCTCTAAGGCCACTACCAATACCCCAAATACCCCACCTGCGGGAGTGGAGAAAGCTAATTTAAAAGTTGGTTTCTTACCAATTACCTGTGCTACCCCAATTATCATGTCTGAACCATTGGGCTTTTATACTAAGCATGGTCTAAAGGTTGAGCTAGTGAAAATGCCTAGCTGGGCGGCAATTCGTGACTCCGCGATCGCAGGTGAGTTGGATGCATATCACATGCTTTCACCTATGCCGATTTCCATGTCTTTAGGACTTGGTTCCACAGCCTTCCCTATAAAGCTTGCCAGTATTGAGAACATTAATGGTCAGGCAATCTCAGTTGCCAACCAGCACTTGGGCAAAGTTAAAGAAGCCAAAGACTTTAAAGGATTTAGTATTGGTGTTCCCTTTGCCTTCTCCATGCACAACTTGTTGTTGCGCTATTACTTGGCGGCAGGTGGACTAAATCCAGACAAGGATGTACAGATTCAAGTGATTCCACCGCCTGATGCGATCGCTAAGATGACAGCCGGACAGCTTGATGCATTCTTACTACCTGATAACGTCGTCCAACGTTCTGTCTTTAATAAAATTGGCTTTATCCATTTGCTCACCAAAGATATTTGGGCTGGACATCCCTGTTGTGCTTTTGCCGCTAGTCAGAAATGGATTGACACCAATCCGAATACCTATCGCGCGATTAATAAAGCGATTATTGATGGTGCTGGCTATGCCAATGATCCTAAAAATCGTGAAGAAATTGCTAAGGCGATCGCTGGTAAAAACTATCTCAATCAACCTGAACCAGTCTTAAAAGCAGTATTAACTGGCAAGTTTGAGGATGGTCAGGGTAACACTTTAGATGTTCCCGATCGCGTTGGGTTTGATCCTTATCCTTGGAAGAGTTTCGCAAAATGGATTTCTTCGCAGTTTGTACGTTGGGACTTAATGCCAAAAGATAAGGCTGATTACAAAACTATCGCTCAAGATATCTATCAAACCGATCTTGCCCGTGAGTTAGCAAAAGAGTTAGGTCAAACTCCACCAACGGAAACTGAACGTACTGAGAAGTTGAAGTATGACTCCTTCGATCCTGCTAAGCCTGAAGCCTATATCGAAGAACAGATTAAGCAGTTTAAGGTCTAGAGAAGGTAAGGATGGGCGGCGTGGAGCGCTGCCCATCCTTACCTCTGGATTAATACCGAAACATCAAGTACTAATTCAAATCATAGAAAACTATGGACTATTCTCCTTCGATGCCCAAGTCTCGACCACGCTCAAACCCACTTATGGCAATGATTCAAAGAGTGTTGCCTAATCAAGACTTGCAAGCATTTGTTTTATTCCTATTGATCCTTGGCTCGATAATAATTTTCTGGGAAGTAGGCTCAGTTAGAGGGTGGTTTTCTCCTCTGATGCCCTCTGCTTCTCAAACTTTAAAAGACTTTTGGGCATGGGTTTCCAATCCTTTTTATGTCAAGGGAACGAATGATCGCGGCATTGGCTGGCACTTGATTACCAGCTTACGTCGGGTTGCGATTGGCTTTAGCGTGGGTGCAGCGATCGCCATTCCTTCAGGTGTTCTGATTGGGCTATTTCCCGTTGTTTCCAAAGCTGTCGATCCATTCATTCAAATCCTTAAACCTGTCTCGCCCCTAGCTTGGTTGCCCATTGGTTTAGGCCTAATCAAGGATTCAGAAAGCACTGCTATTTTTGTAATCGCAATTACCAGTCTTTGGCCGACGCTGATTAATACCAAATTTGGCGTGAGTAATGTTGATCTGACCTATATCGATGTGACCCGTACCCTTGGCGCTTCACCTTGGCGCACCATTACAAAAGTGATTTTACCTGCGGCGGCTCCGAGTATTGTGTCAGGAATGCGAATTAGCGCAGGAATAGCGTGGCTGGTAATCGTGGCTGCGGAAATTCTGATCGGTGGTACGGGTGTGGGTTATTTTGTCTGGAATGAATGGAATAACCTGAGTATTACTAGCATCATTACCGCGATTCTGTTAATCGGAGCGATCGGTTTAATCATCGATCGCCTATTTGGATTGCTGCAACAATGGGTTTCATTTGGGAGAGAAGTATGAGCCTGTCTTCTATGGAAAAAGCATCTGCAAATATGGCAACAGAGCAAGCACAAATCTCCATCTGCGATGTTTCAATGGTCTATCGTGGCAGAAGTGGCTTGATCAATAAGCTCACTCAGCGTACTTCTAAGGATTATGTCGCTTTAGCAAATATTAATTTTGACATCGCTCCCAATACCTTTGTATCGATTATTGGACCCTCTGGCTGTGGTAAATCCACACTTCTCAATCTCATTGCAGGCTTAACTAGTCCTTCCAGTGGTGCGATTTTAATCAATGGGGAAGAAGTTTATGCCCCAGGTCCCGATCGCGGAGTAGTTTTTCAAAACTATGCACTGATGCCTTGGTTAACGGTTGCCGAAAACTTACACTTTGCGATCGAAACGGTCTATCCTAAAATGTCTCTCGCCGATCGCAAAAGCCGTGTCTATGAATATATCGAACTAGTTGGCTTAAAAGGAGCTGAGAAAAAGCATCCCCATGAGCTATCTGGCGGTATGAAACAAAGGGTAGGTATTGCTCGTGCCTTAGCGATCGATCCGCAAATTCTATTGATGGATGAACCCTTTGGCGCACTTGATGCGCTCACTCGTGGTTTCCTCCAAGATGAAGTTGCCCGTATTTGGGAACAGAAACGGAAAACTGTGGTGATGATTACCCATAGTATCGAGGAAGCCTTGCTGCTTTCCGATAAAATCGTGATGATGAAGCGAGGACCTGCCGCAGGGATTGATGAAATCCTAAACGTGCCTTTTCCCCGTCCGCGATCGCGTGAAAATCTCGACCAACAATCGGGATATCATGATCTCAAAGCGGAAATGGAAGAGCATCTGATGCGCGAAACCCGTGCTGTTGAAGCAGCAAGAATATAGATAAAATGTAATAAATTTTGCTTTTCAAAATTTTTTGCAATCCCAATACAACATATCTAGAAATATCAAAAACATTATGACAGTTGAATTTCCATCTTTTACTCAAACCCTATTAGCTGCCAAAAAAGCCAAAGGCTTGAGTTTTGTTGACCTCGAAAAGCTACTAGGTCAGGATGAAGTTTGGATTGCTTCTCTTTTTTACGGTCAAAATAGCGCCAGTGTGGAACAAGCCACTAAAATTGCTGAAGTGCTAGGTCTGGGTGATGATATTATTTTGGCTCTGAGTTCCTATCCTAGCAAAGGGTTGGGCCCCGTAGTACCCACAGATCCATTGATTTACCGTTTCTATGAAATCATGCAGGTCTATGGCTATCCGATGAAGGAAATCATCCATGAGAAATTTGGGGATGGCATCATGAGTGCGATCGATTTCACCCTCGATATCGACAAAGTAGAAGATCCAAAAGGCGATCGCGTCAAAGTTACAATGAATGGCAAGTTCCTACCCTATAAAAAGTGGTAATATAATCCAACTATAGCGGTTTTCATTTTAGAGCAAAAATGAAAACCGCAACCCCTCAAAAGCTTCAACGCTATGCCTAATATGAAAATCAGTTAGTTTATGGCAAATCTCAAACGTACTCGCGAAGATATTCTCACCTCAGCGATCGACCTTGTCCATCGTCAGGGTCTGCAATCGACTGGCTTAAAGGAGTTGTTTGCCGCTACTCAAGCTTCATCGGGTAGCTTTTATAATTACTTTCAATCAAAGGATGAATTCGCCCATGCCCTGATTGATTTCCAGTGGCACAAAATCAGAGAAAATGCCTTTCTATCAGCTTCTCAGGTTACTGATGATCCAATTCAACGTCTCATATTGACAATTGATAAAATTGAGGCAAAACATCTCTCTGAAATTAACTGTGCAGGATGTTTATTGGGGAACTTAATTGTCGATCTAGCCGAGTATGACGAAACCTTTCGGAAGCATCTCCAACAGGTTTTCGATGAATGGCAAGCTTTATTTGCTCAAATGTTGCGGGATGGGAAAGAGCAATTAAGCGATCGCACTGATCCAGATTTATTAGCAGAACAAATTCTGACCATGCTAGAAGGCGTACTATTAATTGCCAGACTCTACGATCAGCCCGACCGTCTCAAGCGCGGGTTTGTAAGTATTCGTCAACTGGTTAAAGACGCTCTTATTTAGATCTTCAAGTTGTTTCGGCATTAAATCTTCCTTTGAATTAGAGCGCTTTGCGCTCTAATTCAAAACCAGAAAAACAATGAACACAAGTGGACTCGAACCACCGACCCCCACGATGTCAACGTGGCATCTTCATTTGCTAGAAAGCTTGTAAGATAAGGCTTTTGAGCATTGTCAACAAGGTGACGGGGTAAAAATCGGGGTAATTGATTTTTCCTTGCAAACAATTATACATTTGTAAGTAAGGGATTAATCGTGCATTAAAGCGAAATAAAAACAATTTGGATGAGTGCCGATCGCCTATTCATGGTATTCACTTTTTTTAAAATATTTGTATAAAAATCAGAATCTTAAGAGCATAGCTCGTAGAGATATTTGTAAACTTTCTGCTTTGGCATTGTCGATCGCTAATAAATTTAGTTTGTCAGTATCCGCTACTAACCGAC
>JBJTVM010000599.1:0-4577 GCA_046081205.1 Pseudanabaena sp.
AGTCCGCTCCAGCAGGGTTGCTAGCCTGTGACAGCTACTACTGGAGACTGCTAGCACCAACTTTAGTTTTTTGATTCCTTATCCGTTTTTATTGCAATTTGGCGACCATCCTCTACTTGAACATCATAAAATTGAAACTTCATTTTTTCTTGATCAGTTTCAAACAAACAAGTCATTCTCTGACCAATAAACCCCTCTTCCTTGCTGTGCTTATAAATTTCTATCTTGTCAAAGGGAACTGTACTCATCTCAATTCTTGCCTCGCCAGAAAACTCTATGTTTTCCAAAGGGACTTTAAAATTGTCAAATTCTATGAACATCAGTCCAGTTATTTCGAGGTCAGGAGGACAAGTGATATGAATCGATTTAGATGTTCCAGGAGCTATATTTTTATAAATCGCATTTTTATCATCAAAGCAAAGGTTTTGAAACAACTCTCTTGGAAGTAGACGAGCATCTATTTTCTCAAAAGATATGAGTATCTCGTCTGGATTAGACGGCATATTTTCTACAATATTGTCAATATAGTGCTGCTCGAATCCTCTATTGAGTAAGTTCACTTTGCAATTATTAAAAATACCTGTTCTATTCAGGAAAGTTACAGCATTACATAGCCAGCTTTCTGGCGTTTCTACTTGGTTGACCGTTCTTAATTCGATATTTCCTTCCTCTGCCCAGAGTTTTGCCCCAGTAGAAAAATCTGTCGTTGAGACAGCAATGACACGATCTAATTGGTGCAAAAATTTCCGCCCAATGAGTTGTTCTATCCAGCTTCCAGAGACAGCACCTTGAGAAGGACGATCACGGCATTCAATCAGCCACTTGTGATCACCTAGATCTGATGAAAAAGTGATAAATACATCAAATTCAGCTATTTGAACACCTTGATCATCGTAAAAACGTTTATTGACTTCTACGGTTTTCCCAGCGCTTGCCACAATTTTCTCAATTTCAGCAACAAGCTCCTCAAGTTTTTTTCCGTCCTTTCTTAGCATTTTTGAAATTTTGCTAGTCGTACTAATACTTTATTATGCTGTAGGCAACTCTAAAATGACTGATTCTTAGGCACGGAGTTTTTCTGGATAATACTTCATATAGATGAGTTATCCAGAAAAATGCAAGCTAACCCGACATAGCAAAAGCTGAAAAAACTTCTAGCCCGATCGCAAAACACCGCATTAAACTCAAAACGAAGCTAAACATTCCTGCATTGCTTGCGCCATAGTTTCGCGATCGCTATGATAGCGGCGACCATGACCAGGCAAAACCCATTCAAACTGATAGTTTGTCAACCTTTCCATCGATCGCCCCAATTCATCCCATGAATACCAACAAGCATTCCGAAATGCAATTAAACGCTGGAGTCGCTCAGACCATGCCAGATGATCACCCGAAAACAGAAACTTCTGTCCATATAGCAAAACCGTATGTCCCTTAGTATGTCCAGCCACAGGAATGATTAGTAGATCATCAGCGATCATGATCGGCTCGGCTCCTGTTATTTGCATCTCCACACTGCAAGTACTTGTCGTAATGTCATCTTGATGCAAAATGCGATCGCAACCAAAATGGTCATGGAACCTCTGATGATCGGCTACATCATCACGATGGGTCAGATACAAATAACGAATCCCTCCCATCACCTCTATCTGCTTCACCAATGGAGCCGCAAAACGCGGTGAATCAACCAAAATATTGCCTTCAGGGTGCTGAATCAAGTAACTAGCCGCACCATAGGAAGACTCCGCATGATAACCACAATGGAAAACATTTTGGTCAATGAGAATCGGAAAACTCTGCTGCGCCATTTGAATGTCAGTTGGCTTCTCGACCGTAGCAATAGAAGCAGTAGGACAGGATAGAACAGCTTGTAAAGCTTTGAGACGTTCACTTGCATTAGTGGGCTGATGATAAACAGCAGACTGCTCAGCGACTTGATGAAATATTTCTGGAGCCATCCATCGACAGGTATCACAATCAATACAGGAGCTATCAACGTAAAAATCACCACTCACATTATGAGGGAGTCGCCGTTCAATTTTTGCCATAATATTTCTTACCCAAAGAATAGACTTTATAAAGCGAATGATTAGTGGTGCGCTGCTCCGCAGCGCAAATCATTCACTGGGAAGGTAGTAACTACTTAGAAGTTGCAGGTTTGTCATAAAATTGCTTTGAAAAGTCTGGAATTGACTTAGGATCGAAACCTAGTCGGATAAAGCTGATCGACTTTAATTCCCTATCCACGTAATGAATAAATTTAGCTGGGGCTAAACTCTCGTTAGAAATTGTTTCACCAGTTGCTAAATAACTCAAAACCTCATTTCTCAAGCCCAAATAATTGACATATATCTTTTGGCTAGCCTCAAGATTATCTTTTTGTTGAAATATCAAGGACATATTGCCATAAAAGATTGCAATTCCACTAGTCACGATAAAGATATTTATAAGAGCATTATTGACTCTTTCCCAACCCACCTTACTAATAAAGAAGAGACTAACGATCGCTAGGGCGGCACATGCACCCATCGTTGCCAACGAGATATAATACTGTTTGTAGAAAAAGCCCATTATTTTGGCGTGAGTTCCAGCAAGTCTCTCAATCTCTTGAAATTGCGAGATGATTCTATTGCGTTCATATACTGTTGGTGATAGCTTTGCCGTAGCAGATTCTAATTGTTCTACGGTGATTCGTTCAGGTTTGAAAATCCATTCATTTTCCCATACAGAACTAATTACAAACATGATGATCCAAGCAATTATGGCAATCGAAAACAGAGCGCTAGATAAAGCAACATGTCCTAATACTGTTGGTTGGTAGTTATTGTCTTTAGAAATTGCCCATATCAGCCATTTGGGAATAGTTCTTGATGGATTTTGCGCTTTCTCTGGCTCTGTAGACATCACCCAACCTCTTGAAATGAATTTATTGTTTACAGTCTATTTTGTAGCAAGATTCATAAGTCTACATAATAGCTCTTTCACAAAAGTCTTGCCATACTCCTAACAATTTTGCAAAACTTGAGCAGCCGTTAACTGGACTTCAGGAAACATCGGCGAAGCGATCGCTTGCTCACCTTCATAAACTCTCTCCTCATAAAAACCTTCCACCCATTCCAATACCGTCACCTTTTGAGCGCTCGCATCGACAATCCAATATTCAGCAATGCCTCTCGCTGCATACTCCGTGCGCTTATAGCGATAATCTCGACTTGCTTGATTGGGGCTGACCACCTCAACTACTAACAATGGTGGTGGCATATCTAGCAATATTAGCGATCGGGTTGCTCCTTGCATAGCGATCGCTAATTCTTCAGAATAAATCATCAAATCGGGGACTCGTACATTTACCTGTCGGCTATGCACCGCTATTTCCGCTTTCATTCTTAGACGATTATGGGAAATGCCAATCTGTAAAAAGTAGGCAACTAGAAACATCGCAATGCATTGATTAATATCACTTTCCGAAGACACAGGAATTAGTTCTCCATTTTCTAACTCATACAAAGCATCAGTCCCGTCGTTATATTTGAGGAAATCCTCAAAGGTCATTTTGGGTGTAGTTGCAACAGTCATTGTTATTTCTCCAATGGATTTGCTTAGACTAAATTTTAACCACTTAACTCTTTGGCTTTTTTACTTCAGCAGGAATAATAGTTGTAACGTTGTAAATGTTCTGTTTATTGTCTGCTAATTCTGTTAAATCACTACTTAAGGCGATCGCTTCAGGTTTACCGACATCCTCAAACATGGCGCTACAATTCCAATTTGTCATCAATACCAAGTCATCACTATCCAAACTCTTCAATAAGAGCACTGACTGCGGGATTGGCTGATTTTGGAAAATGGAGGGAACCATCTCTTCGATGCTAGTCAGAACCTGCGATCGCATTTCAGGATTTTTTGGAGCTAATTGAGTCAGTCGGACAACGGCTTCTTTACCACGAAGTGCTGGAGTCGCCCCTGCGATCGCTGTTTGAGCATTTGCAACTGCAAACACGATGGTTTGACTAGGTGCAGGGGGGGCGGCTAAGCCCTCTGAACTTTTAGAATTACTAGAGTCGGCGGCTAAAGGTGGGACATAAGCCTGATAGCTAGGTAGATCTTGCCATTGAGAGAGCACAATTACTTGTTTACCATCTTGACTTTGGAGCAGAGAAAATCCTTTAAATCCTGTAGCTTTTTTCATCAGCTTATTGCTAATTTTCAAGGACTTCATAATAGCCTTCTGGGTGGGATAGGAAGTTTCATAGATAGCTACAACTTCAACTGGATCATTCGCAGTATCAAAGACTAGAGAAGCCATGAATTTACCAGCTTGAACTGGACTGTCAAAAGTTAAAAGAATGGGACAGCCCAGTAGGCAAAAAATTAGTGAGGCTCTTAAAAATACTTTTAAATAAGCGATCGCCAACTTCAGCATAAAATCTCTCAAAAACGCTCCTATTAGCAAGATAATATACCAAAATAGAAAATGTCGAAGCCATTTTCTGTTTTATTGCAGCAATTCTCATTATGAGACCAATTTTGGTTTTTCCAGCGCCGAAGGCGCTGGAAAAACCAAAATCGATTTTTTG
>JBJTVM010000600.1:0-2817 GCA_046081205.1 Pseudanabaena sp.
GCACTTGAACTAGGTGTAGAGTTTTTAGACGAGCCATACCATTCTTGCGGATCAACTAAATCGGTTGGGTTGATGTCTAGTACTTTCGCAATTGCTTGAATTGTCTTTCTTTGAGGTCGGTGTCCATTACGAATGCGAGTAATAGCTTTGCCTTCCTTGTCAAGTCCAGCCTCAAATGTAAGGTCTATATCTCCAAGACCTTTTTCTTTCATTTTCTGTTCTATGAGGCTTATACCATTATTGGTAATCGCAAAACCTCTTTTACGAGTCTCTTTCATATTGTTGTGGTTTCACAGTGGTTAGTAGCTTAACTAAGCTATGACCTAAAAGAAATGACAATTTAGACAGTTAAGGACAAATAAGCAATGTCTAAGGCTTAACCGTCACAGTTAGCCTCAGCCCTAAACTATCCAACCACGCAGCTAACTCATACACCGCTTGACTTTTATCACTTGCGCCAAAATCTTTCACCCATTGGCGATCGCTTTCACTACCCAACGCCAAAGCCACATCATCAAGCGCCGAAGCCAATAACTCAGACTCAGGATCGGGTTCCTCCAAAATTGCCGTAACATAGCCAGCCGCCCTTTCAGGATCTTTGAGCGAATTAACTAAATATTCTTGATAATCTCTACTAGTCGGAACCTTCACGCTTTGCATAATCTCTCCAATACTCCTTAGCTAACTTAATATCTCGATCCTGCGTACTCTTATCACCACCACACAGCAACAGCACCACCACAGAGCCAACTTGCCCAAAATAAACCCGATAACCCGCACCATAATCGATCTTGAGTTCGCATACACCCTCACCAACAGATCTGTAATTACCTAAATTTCCTAGTGTTACTCTTTTAAGTCTAGCCGCTATTTTATCCTGTGCCACGCGATCGCGTAAGCCATCAAGCCACTGAGTAAAAGGACGCGATCCATCAGACTTTGTATATTCACGAATTTTCTTGGGTTGTGACTCCATAAAGTAAATGATTGAGTGGGGACAAATAACGACATTTAAGACAGATATTATCTTCCCTCAAATGTCCTTCACTTCCACAAATACAAACGCTAAGTTAAGCACATCGCATTCAACTTAGCTATGAACACCCACAAACAAATCCAACAGATCGCCGCAACCGACGAACTCCTCGATCAAGCGATCGCTATTACCCCCATCCGCAAACCCAAAGACCGCAACCACCTCCAACGCCGCCAACAACAACGCGCTATTACCAACGAAATGATGCAAATAGCGATCGCCTACGGACAACAACGCAGCGATCGGCATGGCGCAATTGTCTATACATTAGGCGATCGGCAACTCAAAACCAGTCCCTACGCCAAATTCACCGACACCCTCAGAGGCTTGCAAGTCATCTGTTTACAAGACCTGCAAACCCTCCAAATCCTCACCACCTATTGGAACTTCGACAGCAAACGCAAAGCCAGAATATAAACCTATGCAAAACGCCAAAGACCTCCGAGCCGCCTCCCAACTGCTCAAACAAGCCCAAACCATGATTGACAAATACAATCTTCCGCCGCAAAAGTTTCTCGAACAATTAGGACTTCTGCAAACTCAGCCTGAAACTGAAGTTGTATTTGAGAAAACTGGCGGCAGATTCCATCTCTTCAAAGCCATCGAAGAAGCCAAACAACGAGTCGTGATCAAATGTCCTTGGGCAAGCGATCGCGCGATCGACAACGACCTCATGCTACGGCTCAACTATGCCCTCGACCAAGGCGTACAAATCGATCTCGGTTGGGGCTACCAATACGACCTTGGCACTGTCATCAAAAAAGACCATCACGGCAACCTCACCTTCGCCACAGTAGGACAATATCGCTATAGCGCCATGTCCAAACTCTTCCAACTGCAAAAACGCTACACCGATCACTTCCACCTCAAACTCACAGGCGGACATAGCAAATACTTTGTCTGCGATCGCCAATTCGCCTATGTCGGTAGTCACAACATCCTCAGTGCCACCATTCCCAATCTCAAAAGCACTTATCCCGACCTCCAAGGCGACGAAACAGGAACGATTCACCGAAATTTAGAAATGATTCAAAAACTGATTACTCGCTATGACCAAGCGATCGATCTCACAGGCTCCGTTTTGTTCTCAACTGCAAGATTGACAGCATGAATTTTATGTTGCAAAGCGATCAAGATCTCCGACTTTTTCTTTGCTATCATCGAACAATTCTGCTAATCACAAAAAAAGTCGGAGATCTGAGCCTTTACACTTTCAGCTTTATTTAGCCACCGTTGCGTGATATGAAGGATAATTGGATTTTATAACGATTACAAATTCATGTCTGTTCGAGTTCGTATTGCACCAAGCCCAACGGGTAACCTACACATCGGCACAGCCCGCACCGCCGTATTTAACTGGCTGTATGCCCGTAACCAAGGCGGGACATTTATCCTTAGAGTCGAAGACACCGATCGCGAAAGATCTAAGGATGAATATACTCAAAATATCTTAGAAGGCTTGGCTTGGTTAGGGATTGATTTTGATGAGGGGCCATTTTTTCAAACACAACGTAGCGATCGCTATATTGCCGCTGTACAAAAACTATTAGCCGAGAAAAAAGCCTACTTTTGCTACTGCACCGAAGCTGAACTTGAGGCAATGCGGGAAGCGCAAAAAGCCAATAAACAAGCACCCCGCTACGACAATCGCCATCGCAACCTTACCGATGAGCAACGTCAAGCCTTTGAAGCCGAAGGTCGTCGCCCCGTAGTTCGTTTCATCATTGAGGAACCCCGCACAGTTGCATGGAATGACCTAGTACGCGGCAATGTCTCATGGA
>JBJTVM010000601.1:0-2752 GCA_046081205.1 Pseudanabaena sp.
CTGAGATTGATTTTAAAAATGAGGGAGGTGAAACTTATATTTGTGGGAATCCGCCATATTTGGGTTCTACTTGGCAATCGAAGGAACAGAAAGATGATTTAAAACAAATTTTTGAGGGACGCACTAAGTTATGGAAGTCACTGGATTATGTGGCGGGCTGGTTTATGAAAGCTGCTGATTATGGAACCCAAACCCAAGCGGCGGCGGCGTTTGTATCGACTAATTCTATTTGTCAGGGGCAACAAGTACCGATCTTATGGTCGTTAATTTTTGCAACTGGTCATGAGATTGCTTTTGCTCATACTTCTTTCAAGTGGGCAAATCTGGCAAGTCATAATGCTGGGGTAACAGTGGTTATTGTGGGGATTTCTAATCATGCTAGAAAGGTTCGATATTTATTTTCTGTTGATGAAAAGAATCAAACAATCGTAAGAGAGACTGAGAATATTAACGGTTATTTAATTTCGGGAGTAAACATTTTAATAGATAAAAAAATGGAATCCATAAGCCATTTATCTACAATGGACTATGGCAATAAACCAACTGACGGGGGGAATCTTCTACTATCATCAGGAGAACTACAAAACCTCAATCTTTCTATTGATCAAAAGTTACTTTTCATTCGCCCTTTTTTAGGATCTGCGGAATTTATTCGTGGACAGCAGAGATTTTGTTTATGGATCTCCGATGAAGATGCTGCAAAAGCAAGGGAAATACCAGAAATTAGTAAACGTATTGATGCTGTTCGTTTGATGCGTTTATATAGCTCAAAAGTTGCAACTCGTGAAGGCGCTAAGTATCCACATAGGTTTGATGAAAGACGACAGGAGGGGGGGGGAATTGTTATTGCAATACCAAGGGTTTCATCAGAAAGTCGAGAGTTTTTGCCCTGTGGATTGTTACCACCAGATTCTATTGTTGCTGATAGTGCTTTTGCTCTCTATGATGCTCCACTGTGGAACATGGCACTCATCGCCTCGCGATTACATTTAGTTTGGATCGCCACCGTCTGCGGCAAACTAGAAACCCGTTATCGCTATTCCAATACCCTCGGTTGGAACACCTTCCCCGTTCCCACCCTTACCGAACAAAACAAAATAGACCTCACCCATAGCGCCGAAGACATATTGTTAGCTAGAGAGCATTATTTCCCTGCCACGATCGCCGATATGTATGATCGCGACAGGATGGACAGCGAATTTCCATTAGTCAGACAAGCCCACGAGAGAAACGACGAAATAATTGAACGGGTTTACATCGGGCGCAAGTTTAAAAACGACACCGAGCGCTTAGAGAAACTGTTTGAGATGTACAGCAAAATGACCAGTAAACAAGAGACAGGAAAACCTAGCAAACGAAAAACCAAGTCATAATATCAATTAATGATCCCCCTCAATCCCCCTTAAAAAGGGGGAAGAAGAAAATTTAATTTATTCTCCCCCCTTTTTAAGGGGGGCTGGGGGGATATAAACCTTACAACGTAGACAGAGTAACTAGGTGTGAGGATCTTAATAAGCTATATCATTAAAAATACACTAAACCTAAAATCAAAAACACAATTTAAACAAGACCATGCAAAAAGACACGATCAACTCTCTAACCGACAACTTTGAAGCCCACGCTCAACAAACTGAAAATGGCATTGAATATTGGCTTGCCCGTGATCTTCAACATCTTTTGGGCTACACAGAATGGCGTAACTTTACAGCAGTTGTAACCAAAGCTAAAACAGCTTGCGAGGTTTCAAATCATGGCGTAGCTGACCATTTCGTTGACGTTACCAAAATGGTCGATCTTGGCTCTGGCAGCCAAAGAGAGGTCGATGACATTATGCTTACCCGCTATGCCTGTTACCTGATTGCCCAAAATGGCGATCCGCGCAAACAAGAAATTGCCTTTGCTCAGACACATTTTGCAGTTCAAACCAGAAAAGCCGAATTAATTGAGCAACGCTTGCTAGAAGTTGAGCGAGTTTCTGCTAGAAAAAAACTCTCAGAAACCGAAAAAGAACTTTCGAGAGTCATTTACGAACAAACAGGTAGCGATCGCAATTTTGCCTCAATTCGCAGTAAAGGAGACACCGCCCTATTTGGGAAATCCACTCAAGCCATGAAAGCTCAATGGAAAGTACCTGATAACAAACCCCTTGCCGACTTTGCACCCACAATTATCCTAAAAGCTAAGGATTTTGCAGCAGAAATTACGATCTTTAATGCACAGCAAAACCAAATGACGACAGAGCCAGAAATTTCTAGCGAACACATCACTAATAACCAAGCAGTTCGCAAGACATTACTAGAAAGGGGTATTCGCCCAGAATCTTTGCCCCCTGCTGAAGATGTTAAAAAAGTTGAGCGGCGGCTTGTCTCAGACGAGAAAAAATCTATTAAAAATCCCGACGTTCTAGACAATTGATTAAATGGATTATAAAAATAAACTAAACAATGAGTAAACCTAAAGCCATCCCCTCCGTCTCCGTCACCTACGCCCACAACGGCACATCCTCACAGCCCAACGAACTAGGGATGCGCTCCATGCAAGAACGTGCCTACCAAAAGCGCGGCGAACAATATTTATTAATCAAATCACCCCCCGCATCGGGCAAAAGTCGCGCCCTCATGTTTATTGCCCTCGACAAACTCGAAAATCAAGGACTCAAACAAGCGATCGTTGTTGTTCCTGAAAAAGCGATCGGCGCAAGTTTTCACAATGAGACACTCACTCAGCATGGCTTTTGGGCAGATTGGCAAGT
>JBJTVM010000602.1:0-9601 GCA_046081205.1 Pseudanabaena sp.
CCAATAATTTTTCGCAACACATCAACGAAGCAATTCATTGATGTGTTATGCCCCGATCGCTTGTCAAAGCTTAGCCTTTGCGCTCGCTAATAATTTTTCGCAACTCATCAACGAAGTAATTCATTTTTGCATGTCTAAACTTGGCTAAAAACAAATAATCTTAACGGACATATCGGGTTTCGGTATAACGGCATAGTTGTGCAACGACAAGTAAGCCTCAACTTTCACCAGTTACTCTGTATCGTCTGCCCCAATAAAGGAGTTAGGCTTCACGCTTAGGCTCTTGAAACTCATATTTGTTGTGATGACGTAATTTTTGAAGCCAAACAGTCTAGTTGAGCTTCTGCTAGCAACCTTTGCTTTCACACCAAGATCGAGGTTTGCGAAAATCTTTCACGGTAAGCGGCGCTTTCTAGCAGCTTCCATAATGCGAATCATTTTCTGATATGTTTTCCCTCCTTCTTTGTAGGTTCCACCTTGCGTCGCATCCTGATATTTCTTATTGGCTTGGATGAAAGGTGAGATTCCCTTGTTGTCCTTCGCATCCACGTCGGCTCCTGCGTCTACTAACATCGCTACACTCTCAACACAATTGCTTCCAACTGCGTAATGTAGGGGTGTGCTACCTATAAAGTCTTTCGTGTTAACTTCGGCTTTTGCTGCGAGTAACAATTTGCTCACTTCAGTGCGGCAATATGACGAAACCGATGAATACAAAGGAGTTTGGTCTAACTTATTTTGAGCATTGACATTGGCACCTCGATTAATCAGCAGTTCGGCTACATCACTCCAGTGGGATGGCACTAGATGCAATGGAGTATTTCCGTCAAAATCTTTTGCATTGACATCAGCACCTTTGTCAGTTAAAAACTTTGCAATTTCATAGGAACCAGAAGGATCTCCAACAAAACGAAAGGCTAAATAATGCAGTGGTGTATGGCCAGTAATGTCATCACGACCATTCACATCCGCACCTTTGCTCACCAGGAATTGTACCAAGCTTAAATCTCCATTTTGAACTGCACAGCCGAGCAAAGGTGGCGATAATTTCATTGAACTCCAATTTCCATAAATCAAGACATCTTCATGCCGATTGGGATCGCCACCCCGCTCAACATATTTTCTAATTTTGTTCGGGTCTTTACAGATTCCATGCCTATCTTGACTACATCCACCATTGAGGATTAGCAGTCCAATGAATAGGCTGGTGCTGAATAGTAGGCATTTGAACAGCATAGGTACAGTTTGGGTGAATGAGCGCCAATCAAGTTTAAAATCATGCACTTGTGTTGTTATCGCGGTTCTTAGTAAAGCACGGACACAAATGTATACAAGATGGAAGTACTATAACCTTCTACCAGCAGCTATTCTAGTTGAATTTACTCTGTCCGCTTTAGTGTGCAAACCACGATAGAATATTCAGCGAGCAATCCGTGATGACCATTCTTGACTTCACGGCGTACCATTAATCTACACAATTTCAGAGGCGTTGAATAGAAAGTGACTTCCCCGCCTAACGACTTAATCGAGAGGCAAGATAACTTTTGTTGCCAACTAATACGCTTCAATATTATCCGCTCCAATGATCTGTTATGTCTTGATCGCTCATCAAAACTTAATCTTTGCGATCACAAATAATTTTTCACAACTCATCAACGAAGTAATTCATTTTTGAGTACCTAAATCGGGTCAGGAAAGGGGTGATTAGTCCAGTTGATCGCGAATATCTTCCTTCCTAATCTTCCAATTCCTTGATCGCGCCGAGGATCCTGGTGCCATCACAATCTTGGCTAAAGCCAAGCGTTAGCGTAGTAGCACTTCTAAAATTTGCTTTTTCATACTCATTTCATTTTCTTGTGAAATACTACAGCCTGTCAACCTCTGCTGCCGCAAAAACGGAAGGAGAGCCAGAAAAAGCCTATGCTCAACTCTATTCTCAAATGGTCGATCGCCCAGCGTTGGCTAGTTGTCATCGGTGCAATTGTGGTTACCATCTTAGGCAGTTACAACCTGACGCAGATGCCCTTAGATGTATTCCCTAGCTTCGCGCCGCCACAGGTAGAAATCCAAACAGAAGCCGAGGGTTTAGCGCCAGAGGAAATAGAATCATTAATTTCCTTGCCCATTGAAAGCGCTGTTAATGGCACGCCCGATGTTGTGACTGTGCGATCGGCTTCTGCGGTGGGCATTTCTACGGTCAAAATTATTTTTGATGGTAATACAGATATTTATAAAGCACGGCAGTTAGTTGCCGAACGCTTACAGCAAGTGCGTGCGAAGTTGCCTGAGAATGCCAAAGAACCAGAAATATCGCCAGTATCTTCACCGATTGGCACGATTTTGATGTATGCCTTTACCGTGGAAGAGAATCAAAATAATTCAGCGCCAAAAACTGACTTAATGGAAGTGCGGCGATTGGTCGATCGCAATGTTTCCAATCGCATCCTAGCAGTAGCGGGAGTATCACAGGCGATCGCCTATGGCGGGGATGTCAGGCAATATCAGGTTTTAGTCGATCCTGCTAAATTAGTTGCCTTTAATGTTTCTTTGAATCAAGTAACTGAAGCGGCGAGGCAAGCGAATCTCAATGCCGCAGGTGGGTTTTTGATTAGTACTGATCGCGAAGAAATTATTCGCGGTGTGGGACGGATTGAAACTATCGAACAATTGGCAGAAGCCGTGGTGACGGCTCGCGATGGAAAGCCTATTAAATTAAGCGATGTTGCCGAAGTGAAATTGGGAGCCGCCTTATCGCGGGGTGATGGCAGCGTCAATGGCAAGAGAGCGGTGGTATTACTAATCAATAAACAACCCCAATCCGATACTCCCACCGTGACTCGTGCTGTCGAGAAAGCGATCTCCGAAGTGCAAGCAGCCCTTCCCAAAGATGTAAATGTACAAGTTACATTTCGGCAAGAGAGCTTTATTGAATCCGCGATCGACAATGTGCGTGACTCCCTCCGTGATGGCATCATCATCGTAGCGATCATCATGATCATGTTTCTGATGAATTGGCGCACCGCTATCATTACGCTCAGTGCCATTCCTTTGTCAATTCTGATTGGGATGCTGATTTTGTCATGGTTTGGACAAGGGATTAATACGATGACATTGGGAGGACTGGCGGTAGCGATCGGCTCTGTAGTCGATGACTCCATCGTTGATATGGAAAACTGCTACCGAGGAATGCGCCAAAACCAAGCCGAGGGCAATCCCAAACATCCTTTTACCGTAGTTTATGACACTTCCGTTGAAGTGCGCGTCAGTGTAATTTTCTCCACCATCATTATTGCTGTGGTTTTTGCGCCGATCTTTACGCTGACGGGAGTGGAAGGAAATATTTTTGCGCCGATGGGCATAGCTTATCTTGTATCTATTTGTGCCTCAACCCTAGTGGCGATGACCCTATCTCCTGCCCTCTGTGGGATTTTACTCACTTCCTGTCAACTGCCTAGCGATGAAACATGGGTGAGTAACTTCGCTCAGAAGCTTTATCGCCCTTTATTAAATTTATCCATTCATCGCCCCAAATTAATTCTATTTCCTGCGATCGCCGCCTTAGTTGCTTCTCTGATCATCTTGCCAGCCCTTGGTCGCGTTTTCCTGCCAGAATTTCAAGAGCGATCGCTAGTCAATACAATCTTGCTCTACCCCGGCACTTCTCTAGAAAGAACAAATCGCATGGGCTTAGCCCTTCAAGATGCACTTAAAGATGATCCCCACTTCACAACCGTACAATTGCGCTCTGGTCGCGCTCCTGGAGATGCTGATGCGGGAGGCGTAAACCTTGGTCATGTGGATGTAGAACTCAGCGATCGCGGCATTCAAGATCGCGCAGGCAGCATTAATAAACTACGCCAAGAATTTAATAAATTACCAGGGGTAGCTTCTAATATTGGCGGCTTTATTTCCCATCGGATGGATGAAGTCTTATCGGGAGTTCGCAGTGCGATCGCTGTTAAAGTCTTCGGGCAGGATTTGGAGGAATTAAGGGCGATCGGCAGAGAAGTGGAAACTGTGATGAAGGGAATTGATGGGCTGGTGGATTTGCAACTGGAGCCGCAAGTTCCTGTTAGGCAATTGCAAATCAAATTTGATCGGCCAATGGCAGCAAGGTATGGTCTAACCATTGGACATCTTGGCGAAATGGTAGAAACCTCTCTCAATGGCAAAACCGTATCCCAAGTATTGCAAGGACAGCAATTATTTGATCTGATCGTATGGCTGAAACCTGAAGCGAGAAACAACCTTGATGTCATTCAAAATTTGCTAGTCGATACGCCCACTGGTCAAAAAATCCCTCTATCTCAAGTCGCGCAAATTGAATATGGTACGGGCGCAAATACGATCAATCGCGAAAATGTTTCTCGTCTGCTCGTAGTTTCGGCTAACGTATCAGGGCGCGACTTGCGATCGCTGGTTAATGAGATTCAGGAAAAAGTCAAACAACAAGTAATCTTACCCGCAGGCTATTTTATCCAGTACGGTGGACAGTTTGAATCCGAAGAACGCGCCACCCAAAACCTACTGGTCTTTGGCAGTCTCGCCGCTCTAATGATCGCAGTGTTGATGTATTTCGCTGTCAAATCCATTCCTGCGATGTTAATGATTATGGTGAATTTACCTCTTGCTTTGGTTGGTGGTATTTTCGCGATCGCCATCAGTGGTGGCGTGATTTCCATTGCTTCCCTTGTAGGTTTCATCACCCTATTCGGAGTTGCCGTGAGAAATGGATTATTACTAGTCGATAATTACAATCAAAAATTTGCGAAGGGAATTCCCTTCCAGCAAGTAATTCATGAAGGTTCAATGGAGCGTCTAGCCGCTATTTTGATGACTGCTCTCACCTCAGCGCTGGGAATGATTCCTCTCGTCATCGGCACAGGGGCTGGCAAGGAAATACTACAACCTCTTGCAATTGTCGTACTCGGCGGTTTAGTCACTTCTACGGCTCTAACTTTATTGGTACTACCTGCATTGTATTCCCAATTTGGGAAGTATGTCGCACCTAAACCAGAGCTTGTATCTCCTGCTCAGAAAGAGACGCAAGTCTCTATACTTTAAAATTTCACTCATTCTTCTCAAAGGAATTCTATTTATATGCGATCAGCTAAACTTCTACTCATTGGTATTATTTTGGTAAATGTTTTAGCGGCTTGCAGCAATAGTCCGACTATCTCAAGTCCTACAGCAGTCCCTAACGCAGTCACCACTAAAGAACCAACTCCTCAAACTGCCATTAAAAAAGACTCCAAAATCGATAAAAAGCCAGAAAACCATGGCAAACCCAATCAGGGTGGACAAGTCGTTGAGGTGGGTGCATATCATTTGGAACTGTTATTAGGCAAAGAAGAAAATAATATTCATCTCGACTTCTTCCTGCAAACAGGAGACACTCACGAAGTAATTCCTGATGCCAAAGTTACAGCACAGGTTCAGTTTCCCGATGGCTCTCAAAAATCCTATAACCTTAACTATGACGCGCCGAATAAACATTACACCATCAATTTACCAACCAGTAATTCAGGAGAGTACAAAATTGCCATTCTCACAGACATTAAGGGGGAAAAAGTGAATGGACGCTTTAACTTTAAGCTATAGCGATTTTCATTTTGCCGTAGGCAAAATGAAAATCGCTATATAGTCAGTCACGTTACGAAAAGTAAGTGGCAGCGCAAAGCGCCGCCACTTACTTCTTGGGACTATAGCTAAATCGTGTAGTTTGTGACTTAAACCCATGACAGTTGAGTTAAACTAAAAGCCTAAGTTTCTTAAAATGTAGTTGCTTTACGATGGAGTCAATTTTTTCTACTCAAGGCATCATGGTTATGCTCCTCGGTGCATATGCTGTTGCCATGTGGATGTTTCTCACCAGTGCACCGAAAGTACATACGGTCATGGTTTCTAACCTCGATCAAGCACGATATTTTTACGAAGGTGAGTTAAAGTTGCCGATCGCTGATGTGCCGTTACATTATTACTATGGCTACGAATATGGCATGGGCGTACCTGCTGATCCCATTTATATTCCTGCTGAAGCTAGACGATCGCGATCGCAGCAATATTCAGCAGATATGGAGGGTGTATGGTATTCACTAAAGAAAAATGTCCAACTGCATGTCGTCCCTGGAGCGAATGCATCTGAGGCAAATCGAGGACGACATATTTGCTTTAATCGTGACTGTGTGGAGCAGATTTTATTGCAAATTCAAATTAAAGGGATCAAACATAAAGTTCGCAGCGAAAAACCACTTAACTTTTTGGTTAAAGATCCTGACGGACAAGTAATTGAAATCGCTGAAGTGGTTAGCTAAATACAAAAGAGGGCTTGCATTGCAAGCCCTCTTTTGTGATCTTGTGACCTAGATAACGTTTAAAATGATTGCTAATGTCCAAAATAAGTAACTAAATAGTGGACAGCAACGCAAGAGTATTTGAATATGGCAACAAAGCAATCAGCGATTTTGGTCTTAGCGGATGGTACTTGTTACCGTGGCTATGCCTTTGGTGCATCGGGAACCGCGATCGGTGAAGTGGTATTTAATACAGGTATGACTGGCTACCAAGAGGTAATGACCGATCCCAGCTACCGAGGACAAATTGTAACTTTCACCTGCCCCGAACTTGGCAACACAGGCGTAACTCCCGAAGATGATGAATCCGATCGCCCACAGGTGCGCGGCGTAATTGCACGCAATATAACTGCTGTACCAAGTAATTGGAGATCGCGTCAGTCTTTGCCTGACTACCTCAAGGCTCATAATGTCGTCGGCATTGCAGGAATTGATACTCGCGCTTTAACCCGCAAGTTGCGATCGCTGGGCGCTATGAATGGTGGCATCTCTACGGAAATCCTTGATCCTGAAATGTTACTTGCTAAAGTGAAGGCAGCGCCATCTATGCAGGGTCAAAATCTTGCCCAAGCAGCTTCCACTGATCGCATCTATGAATGGGCTGAGAAAACTATCTCGGAATGGGAATTTATCGAACCAGCCAAGTTAACAGGCGAAACTCTGACAGTGGTAGCGATCGACTTTGGGGTAAAGCGGAATATCTTGCGCCGACTAGCTAGCTACGGCTGTCGTGTGATCGTCGTTCCTGCTGATACCTCTGCTGAGCAGATTCTCTCTTACAACCCCGATGGCATTTTCCTATCCAACGGGCCTGGAGATCCAGCCGCAGTTACCCAAGGCATTGAAACGGCAAAGGCTTTACTAGAAGCTAACAAACCAATGTTTGGTATTTGCTTAGGACATCAGATTTTGGGCTTATCAATGGGTGGAGATACTTTCAAACTCAAGTTTGGGCATCGTGGCTTAAATCAGCCTGCTCAAAACCAAGCTGAAAAAGCCGATCGCCGAGTGGAAATCACCAGTCAAAATCATGGCTTTGCGCTCACAGGTGAATCCTTTGACGCATCTCCCGCCATGTTGACCCATATCAATCTCAATGATCGCACCGTTGCCGGTTTAGAGCATAAAACCCTGCCGATCTTCTCAGTGCAATATCACCCTGAAGCTAGCCCTGGCCCTCACGATGCCGATTATCTCTTCGAGCGTTTTGTGAACTCTATGCTCCAGCATAAAAATGGCTCTAAGCAAGTTGCTGCTTAGTGAAGAAACACTTGCAACTAATATGGGTTTCCATCAAAAAGAGTTTCGTCTGCGAATATATACAGTCAGTTTAGGCTTTAAGTGATACAGAAGAAACATTAAAAGTGGCGCTCCGCGCCACTTTTAATGTTTCTTCTGGGTTTTAAATCAGCGCAAAGCGCTGTAGCAAAAGAGCTTTATCGTACAACAGAAGCTTGGTTCCCTTATAATTCAACAAAGACGCTGCTATGCAGCGTCTTTGTTGTTATTAATAGAAATTCATGACAGAGCTTTGCGCGATCGCCCTAGGTAGTAACCTGAGTAGTGAAATTGGTGACTCTCAAAAAATTGTCCAAGCAGCGATCGCCCAACTCGCTACCCATCCTGAAATAGAAGTGGTTAAGGTTTCCCGTTGGTATCGCACTAAGGCGATCACTTTACCCAATTCTGCGCCGCAGCCAGACTATATCAATGGCTGTGCAGTTTTAAAAACTACGCTTAATCCATTTCAGTTATTGCAAGCGCTATTTTATACAGAGCAGTTTTTTGGGCGCGAACGTCGCGAACGCTGGGGGGCAAGAACGCTTGATCTCGATTTATTACTGTATGGCGATCGCCAAATCGATACACCCGAATTAGTTTTACCGCATCCTCGTATGAGCGATCGCGCCTTTGTGCTGTTACCCCTAGCCGAAATTGCTGCCGATTGGATGCATCCTGTCCAAGGTTTAGCCATCTCTGAGCTATCTCAAAATCCCCCCGACTTAGATTTGAGCTACCCCATTGCGCTTGATGCTAAAGAAATTGTTTTAATCTGAGATTGAGTGCAAAGATACACTCAATCTCAGATTTTAGGAGCTATGTCCAAACCGAATTGCGTATACGTCTTGTTCTTTGTCGGTATAGATTTCGACATCGGACTTGGGGTGTGATACGCATAGGAGGATATAGCCCTTAGCGTCTAGCTCTTCACCCATGCCACCGATGCCCATGCCTTGGCTTTGATCAACTTGCCCTTTCACAATTTGAGCAGCACAGGTAGTGCATACACCCGCATAGCAAGAGCATGGCAAATCTACACCCGCAGCGATCGCGGCATCAAGAATAGCCTGGTCTTCGGGAACGGCAACAGTATATGTTTGTCCGTGATGATGTAGTGTAGCTGTAAAAGTCTGAGTCATTTTTTATAGGTTTTAGTGCGTATGGAGAATGATACGATGTTCAATTGGCTTAATTTTATCTCCTCCTATGCAACCCCGCCACACCGCCCGTGAACTCGCACTTTTTAGTATCAATCAATTACCTAGCCAACCTCAAAAGCTAGAAACAAAGACTTTAGATGACATTGTGACAGCAGTTGTGCGATCGCTGCACGATGAAACCAAAGAATTATTACAAACTGCCAGCGCCGAGCTACAACGTGGTCAAGAGCGTGTGTCTGCTAGCGAAACCCGTACAGGTGACATTCGCCAAGATATCCAAGCCGTTGAAGGCATGGTGCGTGAAGCGATCGAACTTACTAAAAACGCAATTAACAATATTGGCGCAGCTTTAGAATTTCCTGTAACCCTAGTATTGTCGCAACGCGCCGAAGTGCGTAACTATACGATTGATATTCTGAAGACTGTAAATAGCAAGCGATCGCAGATTGATGAAACGATTAGCAGTGCTTTGGTTAATTGGCAAATTGATCGATTAGCTCAGGTGGACAAAGACATTTTGCGGATTGCGACTGCGGAAATGATGTTTATGAGTGTGGCTAGCAAAGTAGCGATCGATGAAGCTATTGAACTGGCTAAGCGCTATAGCAGTGAGGATGGTTATCGATTTATTAACGGTGTTTTACGTCGCATAGACGATCAACTCAAACAAGCTCGTAAATCTTAGCGTCAGTTCGACGAAATCGCAAAATGGTAAGAATCGCTGAGCGATTCTTACCATTTTGCGCCTTTTGGGGCGTTAGACAGATACTTTGCGCAAAAAGGCGACGCAGTGCGTCGCCTTTTTGT
>JBJTVM010000603.1:0-4635 GCA_046081205.1 Pseudanabaena sp.
TAAATATAGGCAGTTTTTAGCTATAAATCCTTATTGGTAAATGCGATCGCGATATTTCGATCACCAGATCAGCACAGGAGGCAGGGTAATCCCGATTAATCATGCGGGGCATAAATAGTTCAGGGTGTAGCGCTTTCCAAAAATATTCAACAAATTGGGTGATTTCTGCGTCACTCATCCCTGATTTGCCAGCAGCAATGAGTTTACGCTCGGCTTCAATCCGCCATTGGAGACTATATTGGTAATCTTCAGGCACAAGTACGATCAAGCTATCGAGATATTCCCAGAGCGGCAGATAGTTGTAGAGATTGGCATTACATTCGAGGGCAAATTCGCGATCTCTTTCTGACAAGATTGGTGGGACAAAATTACGAAAAGCCGAAATTGGTAAGGGTTGCATTCCCACAAACCAGCCCTCAAACAAAACAATATCCGCGCCATTGGAAATTTCTGGCTCAATGCGATCGCCTGCACCATTATGTAGCGATTTATCAAAACGAGGAATGGCGATCGGCTGAGGATGCTCTGGATGGCGATCGCGCAATTGCTGCAAAACTTGCATACCCAGATCAATATCATGGGTGCTAGGGGGACCACGCCAAATCAGATCGGGGCGGTGATCGCGTAGTTTTTGGCGATCTACATAGAGCTTATAGATGTCGTCTAGAGAAATACTTAAAAATGTTTTGCCAAGATATTGCAACAGAATATTTAGCACTATACCTAATGTGGTTTTGCCAGTACCTTGGCCACCCAGTAAGCCTTGAATAAAAGTTCTTTCTAATTTTGTTTGCTGATTGGCTAGGCTTTGAGCGAGGGGTAGCCAATAATGCCAGAGCAGGGGCAAAGTTGCCGATGGAGGATGGATTTGGATATTATGCAGCTTTAGAGTTTCTAGAATTTCTGGATAAGCTAACCGTAAAAGCTGCGATCGTTGATCAACTATTTCTGCAATTGCTTTTAAATCTCGTTTTAAATTGGGATTATTAACATCCAACCGATCAAAGCAATTGTTTTTTCTTGATTCGTTCACTAATAAATCATTATCAGCGCTTGATAGGCGATCGCCTTGGACTAATAGTTCAAAAATTCTTATAGGTATATTTTCGAGCATTTCCTTACTACGTCAGGCTTCTGCATAGTTAGCTATATAAATCAGTTATAAAAATCACAAATTTACAAAAATTAAGCTATTAATTAAACATAACTTAACCTAGAATGAATTCAGTGAGTAATTATACGCAAGCTCCTCCACAAAAATACGGATAGTTACTAACTTAAATACAACCAAAACCATTACCAAAAAGACAAAATCCAACAACTATGAATTTCAAAGCTCTTTTGATCATTGCTAGCCTTAGCCTATCTGCTGGATTAGTTTCTTGTGCCACAGAAACCACTAAAACTCCTGCTTCTACTCCAGCCGCTACTTCCGCTCCTGCTGCTACCGATGCTGCTAAAGACAAAGCTACAACCGATGCTAAGCCTGATGCCACTAAAGATGCTAAGCCTGCTGATTCAATGGCTAAGCCCGATGCTGCTAAGGACAAAGCTGCAACTGATGCTAAGCCTGCTGACTCAATGGCTAAGCCTGATGCTGCTAAGGACAAAGCTGCAACTGATGCTAAGCCTGCTGATGCAATGGCTAAGCCTGCTGATGCAACTGCTAAACCTGATGCTGCTAAGCCTGCCGACCCAACGGCTAAGCCTGCTGATGAAACCAAGAAGCCTCAGTAGTATTTAAAACAAAAAAAGAGGTGACGCAAAGCGTCACCTCTTTTTTTGTTTGAGGCTGCTAGAAGTTGGACTAAGATCTAAGCAAAACTCTATAGGAATGATCATGCGATCGCCAACTCAAGAGCAGACGCTCAAGCCCAAACAAGATTTACCCGCCAAAGTTTTTCATTGGGTAAGTCTGGTCAGTTTATTTTTAATGATCACCAGTGGCTTACAGATTTATAACGCTAATCCAGTATTTGGTGGACGAGGAGGTATTCACCTTCCTGCAATTTTAGGACTAGGGGGATGGTTAGCAGGTGGTAGACATTGGCACTTTGCGACAATGTGGCTATTTGCGTTAAACCTGCTGTGGTATGGGATTTATGTTTTGCTTAGCAAGCGTTGGCGACATCGATATGCGAGTAACAAAGATATTAAAGCCTTAATAGTTAGCCAAAATACCAAGCGCAAAAACTACGCATGGCATCGCTTGATTTACACATTGCTAATTCCGATCTTACTGTTATCGATTTTTACGGGGATCGGGATGTATAAGCCAGCCCAGTTTTATTGGATCGTAGATAGTTTTGGTGGTTGGGATGCGTTACGAATTACGCACTTTATGGCAGTACCGATCACACTGATATTAGGCGGTATTCATTCTCAGTTGGGGCGAAAAGTGGGTGGAGATCGCCTTCTAGATTCAATGTTTTGGGAGTAATACCAGTTCACAAAAGTGTGTCAGCACTTTTGTGAACTAAAAAACTAGCCCAGTAAGGGTTTTAAAAGCACAAAATGGCTACGCTATTTTGTGCTTTGGTACAAGTAAAGGCGGCGCGAAGCGATGCCTTTGTTATATTTAAGTTATGTCACAAGAACCTGAACAAAAATTACCAAGCTCAGAGCTTGAGTTAGATGAGACTGATTTAGTCCCACGCCGCCGCTTTTTGTCCCTAGGAGGCGCAGGATTGCTAGCAATTGGCTTTGGTAGCCTTGCTGAGGGTTTGGTGGGCAGTTTATCAGAGCCATTAAATCAGCAGGTTGAAGCACTGATCTTTAAACCACAGCAGCCAGTCCCAGAATTCCCAATTAGTGCGATCGAGCCAGATAAGTTAATTATTAATAGTTTCCGTGGTACGCCAGTAATTAACCCTCTAGCTTATCGCCTCACAATTGACGGTGAAGTAAATAATCCCTTGAGTCTAAGCATGGGCGATCTCCAAAAAATACCTTTTACTAACATGGTTATCCGTCATGTATGCGTTGAAGGGTGGGCGGCGATCGTGCAGTGGGGTGGTGTCAGAATACGAGATTTAATAGCGATCGCTCAGCCATCTGCTCAAGCCAAATACGTATATTTCTATTCAGCCGATGGCTATTACGAAAGTTGGGATATTGACTCGGTGATGCATCCCCAAACCTTAATGGCTTATCAGAAGAATGGGCAGCCTTTAACTCCAGCATATGGTGCGCCATTGCGTCTTGCCTCACCTGTCAAGCTTGGCTATAAGCTAAGTAAATGGGTTACGAGAATTCAGCTTACGAGCAAGCTAGGTGAAAAACGCGGTTATTGGGAAGATTTGGGCTATGAATGGTATGCAGGTCTATAAGTAAATAAAGCGCAATGCATCTAATTTACTGTATATTAAATTTTGTTACAAGTTTCATGATATATTCAGTCTATAGCGCTCTGCGTAGATCAGGTAACGTCCATGCGTTTAATTTTCACATCTAATTTTAATAAGTTTCAATCTATCAATGCGACCCAAGCATGGTCTCTTTTCTTGACAGGCTGTAAAAAAGATGATTCCTTTGGTAAAAATCCAATGATTGGCAAATATCTAACGGTTGCTATTTTAGGTTCAGTTATTGCCCAAATTTTAGAAGCAATTTTAATAAGTAACTCGGCATAATTAAAAACCTAAAAACTGCGTCTGCTTATACATAGCAATGGAAATTTAAAACATAATCGCAGTATTTCTGTCTTTATTTATTAGTATGAAATAGATACTTCATCACCTCTTCCCGATTAGGGACTTGCGACTTAATAAAGTACCATACCAAATAATAATTAGTAGGGCAGCAAACCCGCCCCAATGATTTCTCGATAATCTGGATTAGTATCTTATTTTCTCGCAAGTCCCTTAGATAACCAATGCCTTCATTTATTCTTCCCAGTTGCAAAAATTCTTAGTTCTGATTTAGAGAGATTGCTTGGGAATCCCCACCAGTTGGGGTTGCTTGCTTAAACCAGTGAGGACTTTGTTGTCTTTAGTAACTAAATGCCCGATAAAAGCAGCTCCTGCAGCAATATCGATCGCACTCGCCACTACATCCCCTTCAACTTTGGCAGTGGCAGTCAGGGTGACTTTTGCGGTTGCCTGAATCTGTGCCTTGATTATCCCTTGGCTAATGAGGTTATTTGCACGCACTTCTTCGCCTTCAATTCTGCCCGTAGGGGCTATTTCTAGATCTCCTAAAACATCTACATTACCGTAAACACTGCCATCAATGCGGAGGCTACCTTCGCTCCTAATCGAACCACGAACTTCTGTCCCCTTGGCGAGGTAGTTCATGGTATTGCTGCCAGACTTTGGGCGGTTAAAGAACATACACGAATCCTTAAGGTTCCTTGAGATTACTTAATTTTTGGAATTCCACATCGGTTAATTTTAAGTATTGTCGGGGATCGATCAATTTTTCACCCTGATAAATACTGTAGTGGAGGTGGGGACCAGTGGATCTGCCACTGTTGCCTAGATAGCCAATCAACTGCCCCCGCTTCACTAGGGTCTCAGGTTTTACTGCCACCCCAGAGAGGTGGGCGTACAGAGTGCTGTAGCCATAATTATGATTAATTACCACGACTAGACCATAGCCACCTTCTATTCCCGCAGAAGTGACTAACCCGGAAGC
>JBJTVM010000604.1:0-5195 GCA_046081205.1 Pseudanabaena sp.
CCTCGCTTGATTGAAAAACGCTATATAGGGCTTTGCGCTATATCTAAACTTTTTTTTTGCGGAGGCTAGAGCTTCGAGGAAGGTTGCTCTTGTTTTGTTCGGCTTGACGGAGCGCAATAATTTCTGAGGCAGTGCTTTGTAAGGTGCGATCACGATAGGGAATAGCAGCACGAGTATGGAGAAAAGCGGCTTCGGTGTCGGAAATAGGGGGGAGTGGTGTGGGAGGAAAGGCGGCGATCGTGCTGGGGGATTTGCGTCCGATGGGGGCGATCGCTCCTATTTGTAATCCTGCTGCAAACATGGCGGCGCGAACGGCAGCGGATGAGGAGTACGTAACTAGATAGCCGTCGGGCTTGAGGCAGTTGGCTACAAGTTGGATAAACTCGACTGTCCAGAGTTGAGGGCAATGGGGCGGCGAAAAAGGATCAAGAAAAATTGCATCAGCCCATTTGGTAGGGACTTGGCTAATGGTTTGTCTGGCATCGCCAATGAGTAATTGTAAAGATAAATTTTCGGTAACTACAGTTTGCGTTTCAGCAGCAGTTTTTAAGATTTGCGTGATCGCTGGTTGCCAAATATCCACTAGTCCTATGGCGATCGCTTTTTGGGGAACTTCGAGGTTGTTTTCGAGGGCGATGATGTGAAGATTAGCCCTGCGATCTGGTAATTCAGAAACACAGGCGATCGCGGCTGCGCTGTTATAGCCTAAGCCGTAGCAAACATCGAGGATGTTGAGTTGAGTTTGGGTTTTGGCTTTTTCGGCAATTTTGGCAGGTACGACAAATTTAGCTTCGGCTTCGTGTTTGGCTCCGTGAGAGCTATGAAATGTTTCTTGAAAAGTGTCTGACCAAAAAGTAACCGATCCGTCTTCAGTTGGGAAAAGAGAAAGCTTGTCCATTGCGATCGTAATTCATGGATTAGATACCATGGCTCAAAAGGGTGATGCCCCTTTTGAGATGTAGTACAGAAGAAATTTCGAAAGCGGCGCGAAGCGCCGCTTTCAAAATTTCTTCTGAGTGTTAATTTAGCGCAAAGCGCTGTAAGTTCATTCAAACACGTTAAAATCGAACTCAAATATTCTAAAAATATCTAACATTTAAAATTAGTTGGTAGCGGCACATCTTTTAAGTATTGCAAAAATTCTCCTTGATAGACGGCTGTTTTTTTGAATACAAAAAAAATAGAGAAGGATAAAGATGGAAATACTGTTGAAAAAGTACGAGCTATTGTTTTCGGCAATGGATAAAACTGAGAACCAGCGAAACGTTCAAGAGTCATAAAATTACAACCATTCGTCCGATAAAAACGAATAGTATCTCCATTAGAAAAGGGGCGGACGTGAGCTGACAATAACTTATGCTGCGTTGGATGAACACCAATTAATCCCAAAAGACGATTGTGAAATGAGAGTACATTTGGCACACCAATATAAAAATATCCACCAATTTTTAAAGTCCTAAAAACTTCATGATTAATCCAGAAGATTTCTTTCGTATGTTCAAGCACTTGATTGGCAATAACCAAATCAATAGTCTCATCTTCAAAGGGTAAAGATTCACATTCAATATTGAGATTGAGGGGTTGAATATTTTTTTCTTTTAGATTAGAAAAATTCGCTGGAAAACAGTCAACTCCGTAGAGAGCAGCATCAGGACTGTTTTTTTTGACAATTTGCAAATCATCGCCATCACCACAACCTAAATCAAGTGCCATGTACACTGTATTTTTATGTGTGAAATCATCTAAAATATGCCGACCATAGGTTTCCCCATGATCTACTATAGTTAAGCGACTAGTGGAATAATCTGGCGTGTTATTCATCATTCAATTTTGTTCTAAATTATACGTTATCAAAATAATAAATATTTCTGTAGAAACTATTATTTATCCACTAAAATGATATTTTTATTGGAATACTTTCCAATAAGATGCATCAAGAGCATTCTTGTGAGCTTTATATATGGACATATGGCAAGTTAGAGATCAAATTTCGAGCTTAGTACAGAAATATAAACCAAATGTTGATTTTTTTGCGATTCGATTGGAGCGATCGCAGGGAGCGGATATCTTTTTACGCAGTGGTAAGGTTGAAACATTGAGTACAGGTATCTCCATTGGCGGACAGGTGAGGGCTTGTCATCGAGGCGGATGGGGATTTGCGAGCTTTAACGATTTGGAGAATTTGGAAGAAAAGCTGAAAGAAGCGATCGCAGCAGCAAAATGGGTGGGTAATGAAGAAACCATTTTAGCTGATGTAGAACCTGTGCAAGCAAGAGTATCCCTGATTCAGGAAAACCCCCAGAATATCGCACTGATCGACAAAAAGAACTTATGCACTCACTACACAGATATTTTGCGATCAGTTTCGGATCGTGTAGTTAGTACCTCTGTCCGCTATGGCGACTGTACGCAGCAAATGATATTTGCCACATCAGAAGGCGCAATGATCGAGCAGGAATGGGCTGATTGGGAGTTGAGATGTTCAGCGATCGCGAGAGATGGTGACACTGTCCAAACTGGTAGAGAAACCTTTGGCTCAAGGCGAACCTATGGAGATTTACTTAATTTAGATTCGCAGGTAATAAGTGCGGCTCAACGGGCTGTGACAGCGTTAGATTTACCAACAGTTCAAGGCAATATTTACACAGTAGTAATCGATCCGATTTTGGCGGGATTGTTTGTGCATGAAGCATTTGGACATCTCTCAGAGGCAGATATGCTCTATGAAAACCCCGATATGCTAGAAACGATGAGCATTGGTAGAAGGTTTGGCTCGAATGACTTACAAATATTTGATGGTGCAGCAGTAGCTGAGCATCGAGGCAGTTATCTTTATGACGATGAAGGTGTGCCAGCGACAACAACACAATTGATTGCTGATGGTGTATTAGTTGGGAGGTTGCATTCGCGGGAGACGGCTGGAAAGTTGGGTGAGCAAGTAACTGGAAACGCAAGATGTTTGGATTATCACTATCCGCCAATAGTAAGGATGACTAATACTTGGATTGGTCGAGGCAAAATACCTGTAGCGGAATTGTTCGATGATATTCCTGTGGGTGTGTATGCCAAAAATTGGCAAGGCGGAATGACCAATGGCGAGATGTTTACCTTTACCGCAGGAGAAGCTTGGATGATTCGCAATGGTAAGATCGCTGAACCTGTCAAGGATGTGACACTTTCGGGAAATGTCTTTGAAACACTAGGAGATATCGAGGCGATCGGCAATGACTTTCTGTGGGATGAGTCTGGCGGTTGCGGCAAAGGCGGACAAAGTGGGTTAGCAGTTGGTTGTGGTTCGCCGAGCTTAAGAATTAAGAATGCGATCGTTGGAGGTGAAGCCTGTGGCTAGAGTTAAATCAGCACTAAAAGAAGTCAACTTTGAATTAGTGCAAACAATTGCCGATCAACAAAAAACAGAAGATCGTTTGAATTTACAGGTCAATCGATTGAGGCTCATGTACGACTTTGTATCAGCTTTAAATGCTGCACAAACAGTTGAAGAAATTTATCAAGTTGCTTTAAATGGAATCTGCCCTCCACTGCGAACTTCGCGGGCAGCCGTGATCATTACGAAGTCTTGCCAAGGTCTAAAATATCAAGAATCTATAGGGCTTAGCCAAAAATACATACAGTTGATCGAATCTTTTTTTGAAGATTCATCACATCAAGTAGAAGCAAGATTTCGACCTTTCCCTCATTGCGCCATACTCCCTAGCGATCATAACTTACAGAGCATCTGTCAAGCTGAAGGCATTGGGGCGATCGCTGTATTTCCATTAGAGTATGAGCATAAGCATTTAGGTGACATTGTTGCGTATTTTGATGCCCCAAGACAGTTCACTGAAGAAGAAGTCCAATTAACACAGACAATCGTTACTTATATTGCGATCGCGATAACCCGTAAGCAAGCAGAGCAAGCTCTCAAAGAAAGTCAGCAATTTATCCAACGAATTACCGATACAATCCCGAATATTCTTTATATTTACGATGTAGAAGAAAAACAGAATATTTATTGTAACCAGGCGATTACTCATATTCTTGGCTACTCTTTAAGTGAAATTCAGTCCATGGGCGATTCCATGCTACAGACCATTGTGCATCCTGATGACTTCCAGAAAATCACTGAACATCTTAACTATGTGATTGATCAAAAATCAGAAGGTTTATTTTTTATTGAATATCGGATGAAAGATGTGCATGGTAAATGGAAATGGTTTTACAGCCAAGAAAATATATTTTTACGGAACTCGGATGGTGCAGTTAAACAAATAATCGGTGCAGCTTCAGATATTACAAAATTAAAAGAAGCCGAAACTAGACTACAGTCATCACTTGCAGAGAAAGAAGTTCTATTAAGAGAAGTTCACCATCGAGTTAAAAACAATTTGAGTGTAGTTGATAGTTTACTGTCAATGCAGGCTCGTTATATAGATGATCCTTCAGCTTTAAGAGCGATTTCAGACAGTCAACGGCGGATTCATACAATGTCACTGATTCATGAGCAACTGTATCAATCTCAAGACGTGGACAAGGTTGATTTGTGCGAGTATTTACAGCGTCTAGTTGGTAATCTATATAGCTCTACAAGTTTTAATACTAGTAAAATTGAATTGAAGTTAGATATTAATCCCACTCTGTTAAATATCACTCTGTTAAATATTGATACTGCAATTTCTATGGGATTAATCGTGAATGAGTTGTTAACTAATGCCTTTAAATACGCATTCCCGAATGATCATCAAGGATTGATTGAGGTGATTTTATATATGTCTGAGAATGATCATAATTTGCATTTAATTATTCGTGATAATGGAATTGGCATTCCTGAGACTGTTGATTTTAATGCGACAGCTTCTCTTGGTTTAAGATTGGTACGCATTTTGACACAACAACTACGAGCAAGCTTGGATTTATTCTGCGAGGCGGGTACAAGTTTTCATTTTACGTTGGACACCAATCCCTGTTAAATCTAAACAACAAAGAGTCAGCATGAAACTCTTCTTTGTTTTTCACGCAAGGGATTACGGCGATCGCATCACTGCAAAAATATTTTACGCACCAAAGTTTAATAGGATCGATAATAAGTTAAGTATCTGTAAAGAATTAAAAAGCACAACGTATGTTATCAGCCTACCGTGATCATGTTGCCGAACGCGCTCAGCAAGGGATTCCCCCTTTGCCATTGAATGCTCAGC
>JBJTVM010000605.1:0-5478 GCA_046081205.1 Pseudanabaena sp.
ATTCTTAGGATTATGACCGATGCGGATTGATCTCACTATTGTTTTCAAGTTACTACTTTCGCATCTTGTAACACCTACCGATCCACTGTGCGATCGCCTCACCTGAACTACTTTTTTACTAATTCAACAGACTGAGCGCGAAAAACACGGCTGGCAATACCTGTGTCATAGCCATTGGCTTTTTGTAGTCCATAGCTCCCCGCAAACGCAAAGTATCGCCAACTTTTGCTGAGAAAACTACATCAGCTTTGCTATGTCCAATAACTACGGAATAAGCTTCCAAAGCTCCTAACTGATTAAAGCTAGGCGGCTGACCCATAGGCATGACTCGAAACATTGTCAGTCCATCTAAATCATAAGCCGAAAAAACAAAGTATCCCCCTGACCCAACGCCCACAAAACTAACCTCTGTGGTGACATCACAACCATTAAAAATATCTGCCTGTGCTGTAATTTGAGCAAAATTCTTTAACGTACCAGCTTTAGGTTAATTTGCTTGAGCCTGTGCCACATTGCAAGTAGTGACATGGCGATCGCAGAGGCAACGGTGTTCAAAATTTGCTTGTCAGTCATGGTGTTTTCTTTGTTGCGTTCTAGGGGAAAAGTCAATTACTTAACATTGACACGGTATCCGAACCAAGGTGCGATCCCAGTTTGTAACGAAGCGATCAGCTTTTTCTCTGTGGGCATTGTGGAGACAGCGATCGCAGTCGGGTAGTTTTGGTATTACTTGAATGGGTAGGCGATCGCATTGGTTCTAGCGAAACATTCGGTTCTAGGGGAAAATAGTCAGTGATTTATTTTCCATTTGTCGTTAATTGCTATCACCATTTTAGGGATTTGGGCACTGGTCATCTAAAACGTGATCGACGTATTTCCGCCTTTTTTATCGTCTTGAAATGGACGTTTCAGCACTTATCCCTCATTAGCTGACCAGTGCCGGGATTTGCTTTCTTGAAATCTTTTTTTCTCAAAATTTATCATCTAGTGCGATTTTGGCTATAGCTTTATGTATATCAAATATATTGAAAACACGACAATTGTTACTGCTCGAAATTTGCTACTTACATTATTTGTATCATTCCAATTATTTGTGAATGATACAAATAATTGGAATGAGAAATTACTTTCTCGGAATCCATCAGGCTACTTCAGATTTCAACAGTTGGTTGCAATGTTTAAAGCCTTTGACATCGAATGGAATCCAGAGGCATTTATCAATGGGAAATTTATAAAATACGACGATCCGAGATATACCTCATTATTAGGTACATTCCACATTTCAATGTTGGAAATGCTACCAGTGGACATGAGAAGAAGCATAAATTACGGTCATGGGTTTGGCGTTCACAGCGATCAATTAAACGAGTGTTTTAGCATCCTTTTCAAGTATAGAGAGCATGTTGAGAGGATATTAACATTTTCAAACGGTGTACTCGCTACAAGCGGTCTTTACTTTTTTGCTCATGGGAAAACAGATGAGTTGAATCGGATCGTCAGAGAGAATATTGACATAATTGATGACATCCTTATTGCTATCATCTGCCCAGAGGGAAAACAATTTTCGATGGTACAGATGGTAAATGACTATGGCTATCCAGATGTAGATCTCCGTAAGATTGATTTAGAAGATTTGTAAATAAACTTAAATCCTTTGGATGTAACTAGCAAATTGCAAAAATTTCACGCCAAGCGATCGCAGTTTGTAACAGCACCCGATCCAACAATTGCATTATCGTCATAGGATACGAAACTAACCATACCGATGACTCCAAAAGAAATCACCGATCGCCTCTCAACCCTATCCAAAGATCTACTATTCCCCAGTGAATCAGAATATCCCCTAGAACCGTTCACATGGGGATCTGCAACCCTTACACCTGAAACCATCCTCACGCGATCGCAAAAGCCTGCGGACACACCGATTGAATCTATTACCCTAGAAGATTTCTTTGCACCCGTTGTCACTGATGAAGATTGGTTTGAAGATGAAGATCGAGAAATTGCCCAACGTTTTCGTGATCTGCAAGCAGCGATCGCCACATTAGAAAATGTCCAAGTGTTCCGCGTTGGCACAGTCGAGATTGATGTTTATATCTTGGGCAAGATCGGTCCCGACCTAGTTGGTTTAAAAACTACGGTTATCGAAACCTAACAACAAAAACTAACAGCCTTTCTTTGATTCAATCTGCTTTTGAATTTCGGGCGGCAAATTGCTAAAAAAGTCATAGCTCGTCAATTTCTGAACATCATCGACAGTTACGCAGAAATCTTGCCATTTACCGTCACGCCCTTGCTTGTTGGGCATAATCACAGCGATAGTCCTCGTATTGGGATTTACCCCTGCTAAACCTTTGGCGGGATCGTCTAACACCAAGATAACCTTCCACAGGGTTGAAGGCACTGTGACTTTCCCCTTCAATTGGGAAGCATTGCCATTACTACCATCGCCACCAATACCATGCCCACCAGCAATGATGTGCAACTCTTTATCTTGCTTAGCCAGCTTACGGCTATAGCTTTCTAACTCTTCCCAAACACCCCTGTTATTGTCGGGCGATTGGGGGATGATATTTGTTAATAAAAAGGTTGCGGCATTGTCCACATCATTTTTTGTTCGATCTTCTGAGTTAACAAGATGTCCGCGATCGAATCCTGAGCCTGTATAGTCTCTTGTTGCGACCCTATACCAGCCTTTCGGTAGATCTGGATCGGGGCGAAAATTGTTTTGTCGCTCTGCATTACCCAACCACGATCTATTTAGTTGCCACGATGCCCAGTTTGCTAGATTGCGACTCTTGCTATAGCTCAACACATATTCAGGCTTGAGCATCAAATAGTTATCGACATTTGAAACATCAGTTGTGGCTTTACTCGGGTTTCCTGCTTTTAAATTGGGGTTGCCATAGTCATTGTCAAGCGTGTGCTGAGTCTCTGCCTGATTCGGTGCTGTGGTTGTTGTGGGAGTTTGATTGCAACCAACCACAAGTAGGATTGCTAGAAAAAAAGCTAGTAGCGATCGCATGATGTTCTTGGGGAATTTGTCAAAATCATAGCGCTTGCAAGATGAAATTTATGCGCGATCGCAGTTTGTAATACTATGACCCCATCAGTAGCTTTAATCATTTCAGGTGGACAAACTGGTGCAGACTGGGGTGGATTGTTGGCGGCGGCGGATGTCGGTATTGCCACAGGTGGACTTGCTCCTAAAGGCTACCTGACTGAGTTGGGAGCAAACCTAGAGCTTGCCGAGTTTGGTTTGGTGGAATCAGATAGCGCTGATTATGAGGTTCGCACTGTCCACAATGTCCTAGCTGCTGATGCAACGGTGATTTTTGCGGATCATATCCACAGTGACGGGACAAAATTGACGATCGCCTCTTGCATCAAACATCAGAAACCCTATCTCATCAATCCCGATGCTCCAACTTTGCACGATTGGCTATTGAAGCAAAAAGTCAAAGTGTTAAATGTGGCTGGTAATCGAGAATCTGTAGCGCAAGGCATCGGCGATCGGGTTAGGTCAATACTTCGAGAGGCACTATGTTAGGTTTCTGAAATAACAGCAATTTTCTTGTAACGGACATTTTTCGCAATGAGGTTTTCTTGCTTTGCAAACCATCGCTCCAAAGTCGAGCAAAGTTAAATTCCATATACTTACATCTCGATCTGGGGCGATCGCGTCGGCAGCCGACCATAGAATTTTGCAACGCGACTTAACTCGTTCTCCTTGCAAGCCAAAGAAGCGCTCGATGATTCTTGCCACATTTGTATCGAGGACTGCTGCCGATCGTCCAAAAGCATTGGCGCAGATAGATCTCGCAGTATATTTACCGACTCCCGAAAGTAAAAGTAATTCTGCTTCGGTATCAGGTATTTTGCCCCGATATTTTTCCAAGATTGTTTTTGCCGAGTTACTAAGTCGTTCTGCTCTTAAAGAAAGTCCCAGTGGTTGAAGCAAATCAATTACTTCATCAAGTGAAGCTGCTGCAAGATGCTCTAGAGTTGGATACCGAACTAAGAATGTTTCGTATATTGGCGTAACCATCTCGGCTGCGGTCTTTTGTAATAGAATCTCCGCAACTAAGATCGCGTATGGTTCGCTCGTTCGCCGCCAAGGAAAGTCTCGCAAGTAAGTTGCTGCCCATTCTTTCAATTGCTTCTGAAACCATTTAACTTTTTCACTTTCATAAGTTAGTTGGCTTGGAGATCGCATAATGTTCTAGGGGAATTTGCCAAGATTGTAGTGCTTGTGAGATTTAATATGGGGGCGAACGCAGTTGGTTTCAAATTAACCTAGACATCAATATCTAAATAATTTACGATAATGTTTACTTTTGCTTATTACTTAGAATTTATTTAAATATGACTAGTGGCGTAGCTTTGCATGAGACATCTAATGGATGGGAGTTTATAAGTGAAGCAGCATTAGAGAAATTCGTATGGACTAGTCTTACTGAGCTATTTGAACTTACGCCACTCAAGCAACAATATAACTGTAATGGTGAGATATGTGACATCATTGCTACTAATAAGGATAAAGGTCTTGTAATTCTAGAGTTAAAGAATGTTGAAGATCGGTATTTAATTCAGCAGTTAACTCGTTATTATGCAAATCTTGTAGAAGAAAGACCGTTTTCACAAGAAGTAGATTATTCTCGTCCAGTACAACTTATTGCGATCGCGCCAAGCTGCCATCGTCATAATTTAATTGATAGAGAGCATAGCAGACTTAACTTTACACTCTTCAATTTTTCAGTTTTGAGGGAAGAAGTAAGTTTTCACTTTCTTCTTCAAGAAGTTGGCAAAGAATTTATTCATAAAAAGTATCTAATCCCGTATCAACCAATTGAATTATCTAGTTCAGGTGATATTCCCGATCCTCCTGAACAATTGCTTAAATGGATAGGGGGTTGCGCCAAACAAGAACAGGAAGGCATTCTACAAGTAAGAAATAAAATTCTTGGTTGTAGCCAACGAATGAAAGAAATTGTTGAGAAAAAATCTATATTTTATGGTTCAGGAAAAACGAGAATATGTGCAGAAATTTGTTTTCAACAATCTAGCCAAAAGCCAATTTTATTTTTATGGTTACCTACTCCAAATTCCGTCAACAGAGTAGTTTACAAAGCAGGTACAAATGAGATTGCTTATATCAAAAAGCCTATTATTGGTCGTCTCCGTATTTGGACAAATGGAATAACGATTTCTCATGTAGGTCATATTCCAGATGGTTTTGGCAAAATGAAAACACTTCTAGAGTGGGAACAAGTACCACTAGAAAAACGACCTCACTTGAGACAGAGTTCATCAAGTAAGTCTAAGACTCCAGTAGAAATCTTACTTTTCACGGCATCTCTAAAATGCTCTGTATACAAGGGTTTTACAAACAAACTAATTTGCAATAAGTCTTGCTTAATGACAATGTGCAACGCCAGAATAGGGAATCTGGCGGTATGCATATTGATGGTTACGCTG
>JBJTVM010000606.1:0-2108 GCA_046081205.1 Pseudanabaena sp.
TAGTTCAAAGTATTCTTTAATAATACTAATTTGAGCTAAACTTTGCATTTTCTCTTTAGATTTATCATTATCATCATTATTAGGCACTGATCAACCTCCTTTTTAAATTGAAATCATCTGAAATAACTTTATATTTTCCTAATGAATTAACTAAATTTATAGCAACTTGTCGAACAACTGGGACTGCAATCGAGTTGCCAAACTGTCTATACATTTGGGTTCTAGAAACAGGAACAATAAAGCTTAGAGGGTATCCCATAATTGATTTACATTCATTCTCACTAAGCAGTCTAATTCCAGTTTCTCCATCTTTAACAAAAGTTCCTGTCAATCTCTGGATTTTATGATAGGTGGAACATAGTGTTTTGACTTGAATTTTAGAATTTCGATCAATTAATTCTGGTTTACCATCATCTAGTTTAAATAAGTATGAATCTTGTAAATGCTTAGATATTGAATAACCAATTATGTTTTCTTCTACATAGGAGCCTATATATTCTTGACGTTTGATAGGCGAAGGAAATGCAAAATTAGGTACATCTTTGTAAATATCTTCAGATATACCTACTATAAATATTCTTTTCCTAACCTGTGGGACACCATAGTCTTTAGCATCTAAAATGCTCCAAAAAACATGATATCTGACATCAGGTTGACTAAAAAAAAGGTATTGTCCATTTACAGATACAGATAAAGTATCTAATATTATTTTTAAGGTTTTTCCGCTATCATGGGTTACTAATCCTTCAACATTTTCTAAAATAAAAGCTTTAGGATTTTTCTCTTTTAAGATCTTAACTACATCATAAAACAAAGTTCCTTGTGTAGGATGTTCAAATCCTTCGCGTTTGCCAATTGAACTAAATGGTTGACAGGGAAATCCAGCAGTTAATATATCAATATCTGGTATTGAGGATGGTTCAATCTGGGTAATATCTCCGTAGGGAATATCGCCAAAATTAGCTTTATATGTCATCTGTGCGTATTTATCCCACTCAGAAGAAAAAGCACATTCGCCGCCTATGCTTTCTAAGGCAAGTCTAAATCCTCCAATACCAGCAAATATATCTGCAAAAACAAAGCTCATTATTATTTTTAAACCTCTATCATTGTTTACTATACACTCTATTGATTTATCCACTCGATCGCCCAACCAACCACCAACAAAAACGATCGCTCAACCACCTCACTAAAAACGCGATCGCCCAATCACCCAAAAAACGATTTTCAAGATTCGTTGATTAGATCAATTAAAGGCTTGAGATCGAAGTACATAGTGCGGTATGGAACAGAAGGAGGTAGCTCTTCCTCTGAGTTTACAAATCGAAATCCAAATTGCTCGTAAAATCTAGACGCATCATATGGTGTTTCTGGATCAGTGTCATAAAGAGCATCGACAGTTATGAATCTTATGCCTAATGTGCTGACTAATTCTGTAGCTACATATTCCAAAGCCCACTCGACTAATCGGCGACCTGCTCCTTTTGCTCTTTGATCAGCAGCTAATAAGCCTATTTTTACGGCGGGAAATGTACGGTACTGGACTCCTTCTGCGGCAAGTAGTTGCTCATCTCCTTCTAGCTTGTCGGCAAGGAGTGTTATATAACCTGCTAACGATTCATTATGACGAATGATCCAACATTGACTCAATTGTGCATCAACTTCTCTTTGAATCCGTCCCTGTTTCCAGTAAGTGACAAATTCTCCTCGAACGCATCGAAAACCTTGACCTAATGATCTTAAGTCAGCATTTAGCTGTTCCACTTCAGCTTCAGAAAAGTCTATGCCAGAAAACTTAGGTGTTGGCGGCATGGGTTATTTTGCGATTCTTGCGGCGTTCGGCAATTCTCTTTGCTGTGGCGATCGCTGCTTCGTTAGATATGCTGCCACCAGTTTTAATTGCTAGGGCTAGTTTTTTCGCTTCGCTACCTACTACTGGTTTAGATAGGGTGTAAAAGGGGTATTTCATAAGCTTTCTAACCGTTACTTAGTCTAAGTTTAGCATAATTAAGCAAAGACACGATCGCCCCATCCCCCACAAAAACGCGATCGCCCAATCCCCTCATAAAAAATGCGATCGCCCAACCACCTCACCAAAAACGCGATCG
>JBJTVM010000607.1:0-3464 GCA_046081205.1 Pseudanabaena sp.
CGAAAGATGTCATTGCTTCCTTAACCGGGAGGGCTTCCATTCTAGAGGCTTTATCTGTAGCTGGAATTTGAAGAATTGGTATAAATTATGGGTATATCGAAAAGCTTCCAAATCTAAATCGATTTACTCAGCAGTCCAACCATGAGAGAAAGACTGCTTGCAGCCAGAAAACGTCAAGATGGAATCTCTTTGGAAGCAGCCTGTGAGAAACTTGGAAAGAGCTATCCCTATTTGTTGGGGATTTTACTTGCCCATGTTGCGTTTTAAGCGATCAAGCTCTTCATCCATTTCCCAACGCCGAAAAGTTTCTTCCAGTTGATCGTTAGGATCTTTAAAAGGTGGAGTGTAGAGGTTATCCCAATTTAAAGGTGTACTTGTTGGTGATTTTGCTTTGGCAGTTTTGGCTGCTTCCGCTATTTTGACTTGGACTTCCTTGCGCCGCTCTTGGATTTGCACTTGTAGAGCTTGACTATCGATCGCTCGTTTTTTGACCAGTTCCATCTGCGCCCAAATTTGATTACCTTGACGCAATAAAGCTGCTTCACGTTCTTTTGCGGCACTAGCTAGATCGGGGCGATCAAAGGATTCTGCTTTGACCGTGCGATCGTGCCAGACCCTAATTTCTTCGGCAATTTCTAGAATCCGATCTTGAAGTTTTTTCTCCTCTAGTTTAGAGCTAGCAATTAATTTCTGTATTTCTTCTTCTTGCTGGCGTAGCTTATCTTCAAGGATTTGCAACTCAATCTGTGGGTTATTGCGAATAAACTCCTCTAGGCGAGTCTCTAAAAAGCGAGATATATCCTCTATTAACCCCATATACTTTCCTCAGATGTTTTAGGCGACTTCCAGAAAAATTGTAACTTAACGTGAGTTCGATACCGCCATTTGCGACGTGCTTCGCTCGTCGCAGATGACAAAATGTTTTAGGCGTTTTCAGAAAAATTGTAACTCAACGTGAGTTCGATATAGCCATTTGCGGCTTGCGAAGCAAGCCGCAAATGGCAAAAAATGGTAAGCCTCGCTAAACGAGGCTTACCATTTTTTGCTTAAAACTTTTGACCAACAAATATAGTTTTAGTTTCCTTACCACGTTTGAGGATAATCTCTTGCTGGCTAACACGCGATAAAACCCAGCCTGTATTATTAATCGCCTTGCCTAATCCAATGGATTGCACAGAGCCATTGATATCAATCATGGCTGTAGAGCGATCGCCTAAATCAAGTACACCAATCAATGTATATGATGGCGCGGATGCAGCAGCAACTGGAGAAGATACCACAGCAGTATTTGATTTCGTAGTGCTTGCAGGGTTAGAAACATCGATAGAGTTGTTGGCTGTGACAGGTGGTAAGGCAAGAGGTGAGGGAGAATTGCCACTATTGCTTAAAGCTGGTGGTTGATATACTGGCACATACATGGGTTGCTGCAAACCATTAGCAAAAGGATTATTTGTGCCAACAGGTAAGGGCATATTGCTAACTAGTGGTGCAGCCATGAGCGGAATACTGCTACCGATATTGTTAGGGTTAGTAGCGATCGCGCGATTTTTATCTACTACTTCCGATAACATCCGCTTAATTTCTTCACCAAAAGATTTGTTGATAGCAGTATCTTTTGATGAAACTTGAGCAACAGTTGCTGACTGCCGACCCAGCCAAATCCCATGATTAATTGTCCACATAACTGCGGCAACTAAGGCTGAGCTACAAGCAAACACTAGCAAGAGCCGATCAAGCAGGTTATATTTTGGAGCTACTGGTTCGGGTGGTATCGGTGGGAGGTTACTAGTCGGTTCTGGATTCCGCATGATGTAGGGTTGAATCCAGAGGACATCTTGTTTGGAGATGGGCGGTAAGGCAATATCAGCAACGTTAAGTTTAGTAATGCTAACGGTATCTTTTGAGGTTGACATCTCTTTTTCGGAGGTGTCAATTTTGGAAATAGCTACTATGTCTGAGCTTGAGGAGTTGACAGAGGCATAGGGGGCTGAGGGTTTGCTTTGTTTTGCTTGGGGATTTTTTGACCTAAGCGATCGCTGCTTAGCATAATCGACATGGAGGGTGGATTCGACATCTCCAAATAGGTCGTCCATTAAGTTATCAACGTTGTCTGTATAAGCATCAACGTCTTGAGTTACATAAAACTGGTTTTTATTATCTGTATTTTGCATCATATGTCGATCCTATTCACTCCATGAGCCATACACATTTGGTAATGCCCAAAATTGTGCTGTTTTTACCGCTATCTTAGCCAAATCACAATGCTTTAAATTTGTCTCAGCAAAAATAAGAAAAAATAATACTGGTAAGTGATACCACAAATTGTCTCTAAGCGCCACAAATTTATACTAGATTTCGCAAATCTCTAAATTCAAAAGGAAAAAGGACGCAATGCGTCCTTTTTCCTTTTGAATTTAGAGATTGATGGCGGCGCATTGCGCCTACAAAAGCAAAAAATGGCGTAGCCATTTTTTGCTTTCAAAACCCTTACAGGGTTTGGTTTTTAATTCAAGGTGAATTCGATATAGCCATTTGCGCCGCGCTTCGCGCAACGCAAATGGCACAAAATGGTAAAAATTGTAGGGCGATTTTTACCATTTTGCGTGTTCGTCGAATTGACGTGGTATTGCAGCAATTATTAATCAAAACAACCAAAAGAAAAACCTTGAAAGCTTCGCAAAGCAAAGCTTTCAAGGTTTTTTAGTTTGAGCGCAAAGCGCTGTATCTAGATTCTGACTAGATCGGGATAGATCGTTAGAATTTCATCGTTAGTGAGGGTATATTCCTCAGATTGGGGTTCCCATAACACTTCGACGGCTAACAGGTTGTCCGTAGGCACAGAACCAATTACGGATAGGGCCGATTGTAAATCTGCGGAAGAACGCAAAATTGTTAATTTGCTTAGGGTTTCGCCAGCCACCGCAAGTAAAAGCGTCACTACGATATATTCGCTAGGAGCTTCGAGGCTGAGGCTACCTTCGCTTGGCAAAGATGCCGCAGTTTTGCCTTGGAGTACCCGACCACCGACATTGCTCAAGACTTCAGCATTGAGTTTGCTGCGCTCAGACATGACTAGACTATTAAATTTTTGTTCGGCTAGGGCAAATTTGGTATTTTCGTTAGCGCTACTCACATAAACCCAATATTCGGGGTGACGCATTAAAGCGATCGCTGTTTCGCGGGTGACCGTAGCTAAGCCTTCCGATGTTGAGGTGTCTGACTCTAGCGCCAGACGAGTTAAATCTTGTTGCAGCGATCGCGCGGAGGATAGTAGCCCCACTTGGATTTTGGCAACACTAACTTTGCTACCCATGCCAGTAATGCCTTCGCCATCACCGTTACCGCGAAATGCTTGCATGATTGCGCCTGCAACGATTATCAATAGCAGGAGCGTAAACAGTCCACTGCCGCCACCACCAAAAAATATCCATGGGAAGAAAAATCCACCACCACCGCTATTGTTG
>JBJTVM010000608.1:0-1693 GCA_046081205.1 Pseudanabaena sp.
CTTCGCGCCGCCCCATACTATTTGGGTTTTAAGCAAAACTTGCTTTTCTATAGAACTAAATTAAAGCTAAGCCGTAAAATAAGAAACCGGTTTTTGGAGGCATGGCTTCACTAAGCCATCAAAATAATTGCAGAATCCTTAACGGGTAACGAACCACAAGAATAAATTTGAAAGCGCTGCGAAGCAACGCTTTCAAATTTATTCTTGGATCGGGTTTGAACGTAAAGTGCTGTAAGTAAAAAGCTTCTCCTTTTCCCAAACAAGAATTAATGGTGCGGCGCGAAGAGCCACACCATTAATTCTTGGGTAATTTTAAGAATATTTATGCCATTTTTGCCAAGTTATGATAACGTATTGGCACTTTCGTGCTGCCCAAAAATAGCTTACCTGCCCCCGATCGCTATCGCGTATATTGCATATGTACATTAAAAATGTAGAACTCACCAGATTTAAGTCCTTTGGCTCAACCGTGTCAATACCATTAATGACTGGATTTACGGTTGTTTCAGGGCCCAATGGTTCGGGTAAGTCAAATATTCTTGATGCACTGTTGTTTGCGCTAGGACTTGCAGGCTCAAAGGGGATGCGAGCCGATCGCTTGCCAGACTTAGTGAACCAAGCCCATAGTAAAAAGGGGCGGATGGTCGAGGCGATCGTTACGGTTACCTTTGCTCTTGAAGAGGCTGAAATGACAGCTCTACAGGCTGAGGGCGTAGAAATACCTACAGCAGAAGGGCAATCTGTGGGTGAATGGACTGTAATGCGAAAATTGCGCGTTACTAGTCAGGGGACTTACACTTCTACATATTACATTAATGGAACTCCTTGTAATTTAAGCGAGTTACATGAGCAATTAGCCAAATTCCGCATTTATCCTGAAGGTTATAACGTTGTTTTACAGGGGGATGTTACGGGAATTATCTCCATGAATTCAAGAGAAAGGCGGGAAATTATTGACGAATTGGCAGGAGTAGGCGAATTTGATCGCAAAATTGGTACAGCAAAAGATAAGTTGGATGATGTCAAAAATCAGGAAGAGCGATTTCGGATAGTTGAGCAAGAACTAGTTGCCAATAAGGAGAAGCTAAAAGGCGATCGCGTCAAAGCGGAAAAATATAAAGCGCTACGACTAGAATATGAGCGAATGGAAGCTTCGGAGGCAGTTCTTCAACAGCGTGAGATTCTCTGTCAGCAATCACTTCGCAATATTGAACTAGTCAATAATAAGGAACAATGCAGTAATTTAGAAAAGTCTCTAACCGAACTATCGCAGATCATCGAGACAGGTACTGTCCAACTTAATGAACTCAGCGATCGCGTCCATACTTTGGGCGAAGAAGAATATCTCTCAGTTTCTAGTAACTTATCGGCACAACAAGCTGAATTACGCGGTTTGCAACGGCAACAGCAATCTCTAACTAGTTCCTATCAAAACAATCAAAACCATATTGTCAGCACCCAAGAGGAAATCGATCACCTCTTACGTGAAGCTGAAGAGCTAGAATCACAAAAGCAATTTAAAGAAGAATCGGTAATTACTGCGGAAAAAGCTCGCGATCAACAGTCATCAATTGTTTCGCAATATCGCAAGGAAGTTCAAGCGATCGCCTCGGCTTCATCGGAATGGGTGCGCCAACAAACACAATTGCGTCAGGATGTAGATCAAGCCCAAGCAGAACTCGATCCTCAAAAG
>JBJTVM010000609.1:0-3004 GCA_046081205.1 Pseudanabaena sp.
GATATTCACAAAGTTTAGATACGTATTTGAAAGCAGACGTTATACTATGTTTAGACATTAAGCTACGTGCTATTTTTTGATTTAGTTGCTTGACAACTTTTTCATTAAGTACACAGTGAACTCTGCAAACATTCATAGTTGGAAAAATGAGCGAACCAACTCCCTACGAAAAACTAGGAGTCAATGACGAAGCCTCCTTTGAAGAAGTGCGCGATGCACGCGATCGCCTATTGCGCGAATATGAGGGGGACGAGTCACAACAAGAAGTGATTGAGGTTGCTTACGATGCCATCCTTATGGATCGTTTACGCGCCCGCAAAGAAGGCAAGATCGCTGTGCCTGATCGCATCCGCTATCCCGAACGTCTGTCTACAGCGATCCCTGCTGCGCTGCAAAACAATACGCAGCGACGCGCCCCATCTTGGTTGTCGAAACTATTAGACACGCCAAGCCAAAAAGATATCTATATTTCGCTGGGAATTTTTACGGGATTGGGTGCAGTTAGTTTTTTCATCCCTGCAGCTACCACATGGTTATCCTTTGGGTTAATCGCCAGTGTTTATTTGCTCACCCGCAAAGAAAACCGTTTTGGACGAGCTTTGCTAATCTCCCTATCAGGAATTACGATCGGTGTCATATTGGCAGCTTTGACTAATCAAGTTTTAGTATTGTCCCGTGTGGTCAGCGATGGATTTTTTCCTAGCTCAATCCAAATGGTGATTATTTTGTTGGTGATGTGGCTCCATGCTTGTTTCTTGAGGTAAGGTGATTAGCTGTTAGCTTTTTAGAGCGCTTTGGTAAACTCAAATATATTTTAAAAGCCTCGCTTTGCGGGGCTTTTAAAATATATTTGGAAAAGCTAACAGCTAATCGCTAAAAGCCAATAATTTCAAACCCATAAAACTAATATGACTCCTGCAATTTTTGGGATCGCCCAGCTTAATCCAGTAATTGGCGATTTAGTCGGTAATAGCGATCGCCTACTGGCTGCTGTACAGAAATTAGCTGAACAAGGTGTGCAACTAGTACTCACTCCTGAGTTATCGATCTGTGGCTATCCACCTCGCGACCTATTGATGCATCAGCAATTTATTAGTGATATGGAAGCTGTGATCGCGGATCTTGCTCGTAAACTTCCTCCTGATGTTGCTGTATTAGTGGGCATGGTGTCTGTCAATCCCCATGCTAGTCAAGCAGGTGGGAAGCCATTATTTAATAGCGCCGCTTTGCTTCAGGGTGGGGAAGTAAGGCAGATTTTTCATAAGCGATTGTTGCCAACCTATGACGTATTTGATGAAGATCGCTATTTTGCTGTGGGAAATGGGAGTCAAGTTTTTACACTCTATCTCAAGGATGGAACAGCACTAAGAATAGGTGTGACCATTTGCGAAGATATTTGGAATGATGAGAAGTTTTGGGGCAAGCGGAGCTATGCTGATGATCCAGTTTCAGAACTCACGCAAAATCATCAACTGGATTTACTACTCAATTTATCGGCTTCACCCTATGCGGTGGGCAAACAGAACTTACGCGAGTCAATGTTAAGCCATAGTGCGATTATGCATAACTTGCCATTGATTTATGCCAATCAGGTGGGTGCAAATGATGACTTGATTTTTGATGGGCGGAGTATGGCTTTTGATCGCAGTGGCAAAATCATCGCTCGTGGGAAGGGATTTGAAGAGGATTTATTAGTAATTAATTTAGATGATGAGCTGAACCTGACTGCATCTAAATATGAAAGTGATGATGCGGAAATTTTTGCGGCTTTAGTGCTGGGTGTGCGTGACTACGTGCAGAAATGTCGATTTCGGCAAGTAGTGATTGGGTTAAGTGGAGGGATTGATTCTGCACTGGTGGCAGCGATCGCTGCCGAGGCGATCGGTAAAGAGAATGTCTTGGGGGTGTTGATGCCTTCGCCCTATAGTTCTACGCATTCGATTACCGATGCGATCGCCTTAGCAAATAATTTAGGAATCTCTACGCAGACCATTCCGATTGCACCAATGATGGAAGCCTTTGATGCTAGTCTGGCTAATCTCTTTGCAGGAAAGTCTAGTGATGTGACTGAAGAGAACTTGCAGTCAAGAATTCGTGGCAGTTTGCTGATGGCAATCTCCAATAAGTTTGGACATCTTCTGCTCTCTACGGGTAATAAATCAGAGGTTGCGGTTGGTTACTGTACTCTCTATGGTGATATGAATGGGGGACTCGCTGCGATCGCTGATGTCCCCAAAACCAGAGTATTTTCTATTTGTGAATGGCTAAATCGGACTGATTCTCTTCTATCAATTAAGCAAGGGAAGACAGAAGTTATTCCTGTAAATATTATTACTAAGCCTCCTAGTGCGGAACTCAAGCCCGATCAACTCGATCAAGATTCTCTCCCTCCCTACGATATTCTGGATGATATTTTGCATAAGCTGATTAATCAACATCTTTCGGCTTCTGAAATTATTGCTACAGGACATGATCAAGCGATCGTCGATCGCGTAGTTCGTCTTGTCAAAATCGCTGAATTCAAACGTCGTCAAGCTGCTCCAGGATTGAGAATTACTGATCGTGCTTTCGGTTCTGGCTGGAGAATGCCGATCGCCAGTAAAGTGACACCATAAGCAAATGTCAATTCAACACAATTGGCTGTTTTGAATTTTTGACTGAAGTTGCTAACGGGACATTTCCAGCCTTCGCTGTGATTTTAACATCTTCCGATCCATACCTTCGCCACACAAGCGATCGCATCTTAAAAAAACAACAACACCAAACAGCGTCACACACAAGTTAAAATTAGGGAAATCCCAACACACATAACTACTAAACTTTAAGATGAGATTTGAGTGGGATGAACGTAAAAATCAGATTAACCGTGCTAAACATGGGTTTAACTTTGCAGACGCTTATCTGATTTTTAATATGCCTATGGTTGTTGAACTTGACGCAAGAGAAAACTATGGAGAGGAACGGTATATCGGCATTGGTTTACTTCAAGGTCGAGTCGTGGTGG
>JBJTVM010000610.1:0-12484 GCA_046081205.1 Pseudanabaena sp.
CGATCGCGGTTACGCTCGAAGACCTCGGACGTAAAACGAATAATGAGAACGCGATGATCTTGGCAAAGGCACTCGATCAAGCTAATAGTCTCTATCTCAATAACGATAAGTCTCCTTCCCGCAAAATTGGTGGCATTGATAATCGTGGTAGTCATTTTTACATTGCGCTTTACTGGGCACAGGCTCTAGCAGAACAGGATCAAAATTTGGAACTTAAGGCAAAATTTTCTAAGCTGGCGCAGATCTTGGGAGATCAGGAGAGCCAAATCATTCAAGAATTGAGTGCTGCTCAAGGTCAATCCGTTGATATTGGCGGCTATTATTTTGCTGATTGTGATAAGGCAAGCCTAGCGATGCGTCCTAGTCAGACTCTGAATGAGGCGATTAATTCGTTCCATTGATACCAATTCTCGAAGTCAGTAGCCCAAGAACTCAAGTTCTTGGGCTATTTGCATACATCCTCTAGATTAACGCGAATTAGATATAGCCATTTGTACCGCGCATCGCGCGGCGCAAATGGCGCAAGATGGCGCAAGATGGTAAGAATCGCTTAGCGATTCTTACCATCTTGCGCGTTTGTCGAACTGACGTTAATTACAGCAATTGCTTAAAGCCGTTTCACTTTACTCTTTAGAATTTTCTCTTCAACCTCATTGATTTGGACTTCTCGCAGTCGTGTTGCATAGGCAGGGAAAGGAAACCCAACCAGCAAAGGTGATGGGACTTCGGGCTGATGGATAAACATACTGCCTGATTTTAATAATAGCGATCGCTTCCGACAAGCACCAGTCAAAAAGTTGTATTCGGGGCGTTCCACTTCGGCAGAGTCAAGACGACCAACTACGCGCACTGCCGCCTGTCCGACCACGCGACGTTCTACTTCTGAAGCAGTTTGTTGTGCGCCGATTAGGATAATACCTAGCGATCGCCCCCGCTCCGCAATTTCCACTAATAGATCTTTAATGGGGCTACGTCCTTCCTTGGGTGCATATTTATTTAACTCATCAAGAATAATGAAAACTACAGGATATTGTCCGCGCTTTTCCTTTTCCATGAAGAGTTTTTGAAGCAATACACCTACGACAAACTTTTGGGCTTTGCTGCCCAGTTTATTGATATCAGCAATCGTTAACTGATATTCCGCCGCCAGCGGATCGAGCTTGTATTTTTGCAATTCTTCAGACGGGAGATCGCCGCGAATGAGATGCCCCATTTCATCAGCAATTCCCCAGAGGCGACGGGTTAGCGCCTCCGCAGTCGCAGGGGTATTGCGTCCTAACCATTTCTGATCGGGATTCTCCACTAGCTTATCTTCGAGAAATTCAATCAAATCCCGAAATGTTTCTACCTTATCCTTGCCCTCTTCCCCATAGGCATCATCTAAGTCCAGACTAGCTCTGGGTAAAAATCCCAGTTTCGTATCATATTTGTCATTATCCATTGCCAGTCTGGCGAGACGTTCCTCGACAATACCTGCCAAGAAGCCAATATTCCCACGTTCAAGGTCGTCACCTGCAAATAAGAATCGAAATAGGCGATCGCGGCAAAATTCGCGCATACCCCACACATAGGCGGAGATATTATCGGAACGCTGATCGAGATGAGGTTCTATTTCTTGAGTATTTTTCTTAGGCGCAACACAAAATCTGACATCCCTAAATGGTTCTACAGGCAAATCAAGGTCATGATAAGTATGGCGATCTTCCTCTCGCATTTTATTGTTGGGTTTATCTAAGAAAAATAAATCTTCCCCTTTGACATTAAAAATAAGTGCTTTCGTGTTTGCTCTCTTAGAACCCAAAGCCGCTGAATTGAAAATAGAATGTAATAAAAACAAAGCAAAAGAAGTTTTCGTTGCCACCCCTGAAATCCCAGAAATATTGACGTGAGCGCCCTTTGTACCATCAATAAATTCATAGTTCAAATAGGCTGGGCTTCCATTTCGCATAATTCCTGCGGAAATGCGCTGCTCCATGCCATCGAAATTTAGTGCAAATCTGAGATTCTCATCTTCGGCTAAATAGACAGCATCGCCTGGTTGTGGTGGTAAATATTCTTCAGGCTCAATGCGTGTGACTTGGATATGCGCGGCATAGGACACATTTACAGGCATACTGCCATTAGTAACCAGAAATGTATCCGTATCAAATTGGGTTCCCTCATGGATAGTTCTCACATGATCGACCACACCATAAAAGTTGACAATTCCCTTTTTATCGGGACGATCAGTTTTAACCTGCACAACATCATCGAGACGAAGGACTTTGCCATCACTTACGGCTACCCAAAACTCAAGTGGGGTTGCATCTTTGGTTCCTAATATGTATCCAATCGGCTCGATCATGTGCTTAATTATGGAGATTAATGGTTTGAGAACAAGACGGAACTTGCACAACAAATTCTGTCTTGTTTTGATTATCTATTTCTACTTGCAACTTCTTGCTTAATGGCTTGTAGTGTGTCATCTAACGCTTCTTTGAAAATGCTATAAAAAGTGTCGGTAGGTGTACCACCCTTGGGCTGAGCATTAACAGTGTAAGTAATCAAAATTTGTGTAGGTGGACGACGTGGTACGGTGGAGACAGGTTCTATTTTCCAATAGCCTTCCATCTTTGATAGATCCCCATCAACAAGTCGAAAATCAATTTGTTTGCGATCGGTTTCCTGAATGGCAAGTTTAGTGCGCGAGACAATCGAAACTAGGAAGACTTGACGCGAATCTACCTGCTCGATCACCTTGCGATTACCACGACTTTCAAGAATTTTGCTAGAAGTCATGTTGGGAATAAATTTGTAGAGATTAGCATAGTCGGTCAAAACTCGCCAAACTGCATCAGCTGAGGCGGTGATTAATACACGCGCTACATATTTACCGTTACTACCTGTGACTACAGTTTGCCCCTTGCGAAGAGAATCACGCTGAATCGAAGGTAAGCGATCAACTGGTCCATCAAATAGGGATGCTCGGGCGGGGAGCGTTGGGGTGCAACAAGTGATCGCGATCGCCATAAACATCGCTGATCCTGCGGAAAGTTTTGTCACGATTTTCTTGCCCAATTTTTGACCTAGTTTTTGATGAGATTGCATAGACTTTAGATAGGATGAATACTCTGTCATGGAATTAAGTTCTTGTGTATGTATATCAAAATTTGCGGGATTACGAAACTCGATCAAGCACTAGTGATCGCTCAAATGGGTGTAAATGCACTGGGATTTATTTGTGTAAAGGCCTCACCAAGATATATCAGTGCATCTGCCATTGCTCAAATCACCTCTAGTCTACTCGCTGCTCAGTCAGAGATGACGGAGCAGCATCCTAAATTTGCTGAGCTAGATTTGATTGGTGTATTTCTCAATGCAAGTTTGAGTGAGATTTGCGAAACCGTTACACAAGCTGGACTGAATGCCGTGCAGTTACATGGGGATGAATCTCCAGAATTTTGTGATCAGTTGCGATCGCATCTCAGCATTATTAACCCAAAAGTCATTAACCCAAAAGTCAAGCTGATTAAAGCATTGCGAGTCAAGGATCAAGCAGGTTTAGAGCAAGCACATCTATTTAGTGATGTTGTCGATGCAATTTTACTTGATGCTTACGATCCACAGATGGCGGGAGGTACGGGTAAAACTCTCGATTGGCAGATGTTGCACGATTTTCGTCCCAATTGTGACTGGTGGTTAGCAGGGGGCTTATCACCTGAAAATGTCGCTGAGGCGATCGCTTTAGTAAGTCCAGATGGTTTAGATGTATCTAGTGGGGTCGAACATGCTGCTGGGGATAAAGATTTATCGAAAGTTGAGCAATTTGTGCAGAGATGCAGTGGCGATCGCATAGGTCATCATTAGCCCTGTGATACCAAAGCACAAAATGGCATAGCCATTTTGTGCTTTGGTATCACAGGGTTTGGTTTTAATTCCCAGAAGTGTAGCCGTTCTGGGAATTAGTATAATCGCAGGGCTGGAGTGCGAGCTTAGGGGCTAGCTTTGCAATCTTTGTAGAGCTGCTTAAACTTTTGCTGTTGAAGGTTGTGATCGACTATTGGCAAAGGATAATCGCGTTTTTTACACTGATGCGGCGAAATATTGCCGCTTAATAGCTCAGCAGTTGTTAATCCTTGAAGTTCTGGTAACCAGCGCAAAATATACTCACCTTCAGGATCATATTTACGGGCTTGCGAGGCAGGATTAAAAATCCGCAAGGGTTTTGGATCCATACCACTAGATGCGCTCCACTGCCATCCACCATTGTTTGCCGCTAGATCGCCATCTAGTAATTTCTGCATAAAATAGCGTTCACCCCATTGCCAATTAATGATCAAATCTTTGGTTAGGAAACTAGCAACGATCATCCGACAACGGTTATGCATCCAACCCGTTTGATTAAGCTGGCGCATAGCCGCATCAATAATCGGAAAGCCTGTGCGACCTTCACACCAAGCTATAAATTTTTCCTCATCATCATCCCAAGGAAAATTTCGCATCTGAGGGCGATAGGCTCCTGTTTCTAGTTCAGGGAAGTAAAACAGCACATGCTGATAGAATTCGCGCCATGCTAGTTCTTGTTTCCATGTGGTGATCCCCGTGGCTTCTTCTTCACTCCTGACGAGACGCTCAGCCGCGATCGCCTTTTCCCAAACCCTTCTAATTCCCACAGTTCCAAACCGCAAATGTGGGCTAAGGGTCGATGTCCCTGCATGAGCAGGAAAATCCCGTCCAGTTTGATAGCGCAAGATCCCATTACCATCACAAAAAGCTTCTAAAAGCTCCATAGCTGCGGCTTCACCAGATTGTGGCAAAGTGATGTCATTGATAAATTTGAGTTCGCGTAAGCTTGGCAAAGCCATTACTGGTAAATTCTCATAACTCGCTAAACCCGCCAATTTCTGAGGTGCATCAAAGGGTTTTGGCTTTGGTTTCGCTTGCCAATTGCGCCAAAAAGGAGTGTAAACCTTGTAAGGTTCACCAGCTTGGGTGGCGATCGCATCGGGAGCAATCAAACCAATATCTATAAAACTTTGAACTTTAATTCCTAATTCTTGCAGGGCATTAGTTGCTTCGCGATCGCGTTTGATTGCAAAGGGTTCAACATCTTGATTAAAAAAGACATGACTTGCCTTAACCGCCTTAGCTAGTTCGCAAATCGAATTCACAGGCTGACCATACATGAATAATAAATCACTGCCCAATCGCCAATAGTTAGCTTGTAACTCCCGCAAACAACCCAGCATAAAGTCAACCTTGCTTCCCTCCGTTACCCCATCGTCGAGAATATCAGGGTCAAAAATAAACACCCCCAGCACGATGCCCTGATCACCTACTTGCGCGATCGCCTCACTCAGAGCAGGATTGTCATCAATTCGCAAATCCCGTCGATGCCAAACTAAAGCGATCGGGGTTTGGGCGATCGGATTACCCGAATTACTGGCTATTTTGGGCATAATTATCAATGTCTTTAAAAATATCTACAAATTTTTCTATATGAGTCAGTTTAGCAAAAGCTCAGTGCTGCTTGGCTTTTGCTAAACTGAGGGAAGCGCAAAACGCTACATGCGCTCAAAATCCATGGTTTGGAGATTTCTGTCATGCCAGTCAAAATCGCGATCTCCCAAATTCAGCTAGATCAAGGACAACGAGTTACCCTTGAAAATATTAACTGGCAAGAATTTGAAGACATTCTTGAAGATTTAGGAGAACATCGTCATTCGCTAATTGCTTATTACAAGGGAGCATTAGAAATTCGGATGCCATTAGCAGGACATGAACGGATAAAAGTCTTAATTGGAGATTTACTAAAGATTACTTTGGATGAATTAGGCTTGGAGTGGGAATCCCTAGGATCGACGACTTTTACAAGTAAAAAAATGCAAGCGGGGATCGAACCTGACGACTGCTTTTATATTCAAAACTACCAAGCGATGATTGGTAAACAAAGGCTTGACCTAGATGTTGATCCAGTACCTGACTTAGCGATCGAGGTGGACTTAACTTCAATTACCCAGATCAGTGCCTATGAAGCTTTGGCTGTACCTGAAATCTGGCGATATAAAAATGGGAAATTAGAGATTAGCCTATTTGAAGATGGTAAATACCTTAACTCTTCAGTTAGTAAAGCTTTCCCATCAGTGCCAGTTATTGAAGGAATTTCTCTGTTTTTAGAAAAAAGTAAGGATATACCGATGAGTGTATTGCGGCGAGAGTTTAGACAATGGCTACAAACATTATCCATACAGAAGAGATATTAAAAGTGTTGCGAGGCAACACTTTTAATATCTCTTCTGTATCCCTTGAAGCCTAAATAGGATGTATCAATAAAACTGGCAGATCAAATCTCGAAATACAAGTAGCGCTGCTACTTACATTTTGGGCTTATAGCGCTTCTCAAGCAAGCGAGGTACATAGGTTTGTTTACCTGCCGAAGGCGGGGAAACAAACTTGTACTTCTCTAGCCTGATAAAGGCTATATATCCTAGACTTTGCGCTTTATAACCATAAAAGTAATATCATCATGGACTTTATGAGAGCCGATAAACTCATGTACATCTTTTATTATATTTTCTCTGATTTGATCAATAGTTTTTTTATGGGATTCACTAATTATTTGGATTAATCGGCTTAGTCCATAATGTTGTTTACTTATGTTCTCAGCTTCAGGAATACCATCAGTATATAACAAGACTATATCTTCTAAATCTAAGTGAATTTCTAACTCAAAGATAAACTCAGTAATCTCATCAGTTAAGCCAATTGGAAATCCTAGAGAGTCTGTATCGATAATTTCTACTTCACCATTATTTCGAACTACAATCACATTTTCATGCTGTCCGCTTATATTGAGTTTATGGTCATGATAATCCATAAGAATCAAGCTCAAACTCTTATCACAATTCATCCGTTGAAGATTTTCATAGATCGTTCGATTAATTGTAGATAAAAATTTGACAGTATTTCTTTCTCCATTAATTAATAAAGTACGAATCGCAGTTTGTAACATGATCATGATTACGCCACTCTCTAAACCATGTCCCGTAACATCCCCAATTCCAATTTTGATTCGCCCATTACGCTGTAAAACATCATAATAGTCACCGCCAACTTCATCCGCTGGCTCCATAAATCCCACAATATCTAATTCTTTAATGCTATTTAATTCTTTTGCTCTTGGTAAGATCATTTCTTGTAGCTTTCGAGTAACTGCTAGCTCTGAACTCATTCGATAATTTTCTACAGTTAATCGTTGATTTAAAGATCTGATTTCTTGATTTGCTTCTACTAATTCTCTAGTACGCTCATTAATAATATTTTCTAAATTTCTATTAATTTGATCTAATTGGGTATAAGCTGTATCTTTGAGGATAACTTGTTCTTGTAATTTTTCTGAAGCTCGATTGTTTTCAGCAACTAAAGCTAAGACCGCTATTGTAGTAATTAGCATTACCCCCATAAATAACTGTAAGAATATAAGAGAACTACTTTCTTGGGATACTTTATAAAAAACCCCAAATTTGTAAGCAGTACTTATAGACGCAGTCATTGCAACAACCATTGTAATTAAGGTTGTAATTTTTGCCCCAAATCGAAAAGCAGACCATAATAATGGAGGCAATAAAAAATACTCAATTGGCTGATTACCTACCAATACTAGACTGAATATTATCGCTAAAATTAATAAACATAGAATTAGCTCTACTTTATCAAATTTATTGCCTAGATTATGTTCGGACTTTATGCTCGATTGCTTGCGCCACCAAGCACAAATTAGAGGCGCAAATAGTAATACCCCGATCGCATCGCCAACCCACCACCCCCAAGTAACACTCCAGTATATATCCCAAGGAATTAACCCAGCCCAGAATACAATTAAAGCTCCTAGTAAAGCTTGTAAAGGTGTGCCACTAAAAGTAATAGCAAGAGCAAATACAACAAAACGTTTAACGTATCCTAAGAAATCATTTTTTTTGTTGAAATAGCCAACTAATGTGGTGGAGACTAAAGCCCCGATCGCAGGTACAAGACCGCCAAAAATAGCGAAAGGGAAAGGTACTTTAGAGGTAAGAAAACTATTTATAGATGCTCCCAAAAATATTCCTACCCATCGCGATCGCCCCCTTGCCAATAAAGCTCCAACGGCAATTCCAGCAGGCGGCCATACGGGAGAACCTAACTGTGACTGCGGTAGCTGCAAAACCAATGCACTCAATACAAAGTAACCAAATGCAATAATTAAGTTGTCAATCCACCAAGCAGGGCTGATTGTTATTTTAGTCTTTGGAAATAATTTCATTTGGCTACAATTTCAAAATCTTGTGTTAGCAATCCTAAAATTTTTTAGGCTAATTATCCAGTGATTTTCGCAAATAAAATCGTTTAATGATTTTGCGCTTCTAGCTCCTAAGGGCTAGAAATACAAAAAGCGATTTCATACTGAAAATTGATCCGAATGATCGCCGCTCAAAATCAAAATGAGGTTGTCTTTTTTTGCCCAGGTATGACATTTACTGGGGCAGCTACTGGGGCAACGGTCTAGTCGCTTAACTTACAGCGTTACCTAAAAACTGCTCAAAGCGAATTTTTTATCAAAATTTAAGCTATTGTCAGGAAACCGTAAATATTGCATCCTTCAAACATAAATTATCAGTTAATAAATGACCAACAACTCAAAGTTTATGCTTGGATAAAAGGGGCATTAGCCTCCGCCTTAGGGTCAGCAGAACGGCAATAAGACAAAGTAACCATTCAGGAATAATTCTATGCAAACAAATGTTGCTAATCAAACCAGCAATATTACGGTAGAAGACGATCGCACAGGTTTAAGTATCGAAACCCTCAAGCGGGCCTTTGCCGACAACCTGTTCTACATACAAGGCAAGCTCTCTATTCTCGCCAACTTTACCGACTATTACATGGCGTTGTCATACACCACACGAGATCGCCTGTTGCAACGTTGGCTGCAAACACTCAAGGTTTACCACGAGCAAGACATCAAGACTGTTTACTATCTGTCAGCCGAGTTTTTGATGGGACGGCATCTTGGTAATAGCCTGATCAACCTTGACTTGTACGAATCGATCGAACAAGCTGTAAGAGAATCGGGATTAGATCTTACCGAAGTTCTGGAGCAAGAACCCGATCCTGGACTTGGTAACGGTGGGCTTGGACGTTTAGCGGCTTGCTTCCTAGATTCCCTTGCCACGCTAGAAATTCCTGCTATGGGTTATGGCATTCGCTACGAATTTGGGATTTTTAACCAATCAATTCAGCATGGCTGGCAGGTAGAAATCCCTGACAAGTGGCTTCGCTGTGGTAACCCTTGGGAAGTAGTTCGTTATGAATCTACAGTCCAAGTTAAGTTTGGTGGACATACAGAGATTTACAACGATGACCGTGGTCGTCCTCACACCCGTTGGATTCCTAGCTTCACCGTAGAAGGCATTCCTCACGACACCCCCGTTCCTGGTTATCAGACTAATACCGTCAACACACTCCGCCTCTGGAAAGCCGAAGCAGGCGAAGATTTTAACTTCCAAGCCTTTAACTCTGGTGACTATGATGGTGCTGTGGCTACGAAGATCAAATCAGAGACTATTTCCAAAGTTCTTTATCCCAACGACAACACTCCCCAAGGTCGTCAGTTGCGTTTAGAGCAGCAGTTCTTCTTCGTTTCTTGTTCACTCCAAGACATCATTCGTCGTCACCTTAAAAAATATAATCGTTTGGATAATCTCCCTGATCATGCGGCAATTCAGCTAAATGATACGCACCCTGCAATCAGCATTGCCGAAATGATGAGATTGCTAGTAGATGAGTATGAATTATTTTGGGATGAAGCTTGGCGAATTACCCAACGGACTTTTGCCTATACCAATCATACCCTCCTACCAGAAGCTCTAGAAAAATGGGGTGTACCTCTATTTGAGAGCCTGCTACCTCGCCATCTAGAAATAATTTATGAAATTAATCATCGTTTCTTGCAGGACGTACAGACTTGGTATCCAGATGACGAAGAACTTCTATCACGTCTGTCGATTATTGAAGAAGGTAACGGCAAGAAAGTACGGATGGCTAACCTCGCTACTGTGGGCAGTCATGCAGTCAACGGGGTCGCGGCTCTACACACAGAATTGCTAAAACAAGATGTCTTGAGTGATTTCTACAAACTTTGGCCTGGGAAGTTTAATAACAAAACCAATGGTGTCACCCCACGCCGATGGGTGTTATTGGCGAATCCAGCCTTTGCAGGATTGATTACCGAAAAGATCGGTGATAGTTGGCTAAAGCATCTTGACGAACTTAGCAAACTTGAAGCCTTCATTGAAGATCAAGACTTCCGCGATCGCTGGCGGCAAGTCAAGCAAGCCAACAAGCAAAAGCTGGCTGACTACATCATGGCTCACAATTGTGTAGAAGTTGATGTCAACTCAATTTTTGATATCCAAGTGAAGCGAATTCATGAATACAAGCGCCAACATCTTGACTTATTACACATTATTGGGCTGTACCTAAGGATTAAACAAAACCCCAACATCAAGATGACTCCCCGCACTTTTGTGTTTGGTGGCAAAGCGGCTCCTGGGTATTTCATGGCAAAGTTGATCATTAAAGCGATTAATGCTGTTGCCGATGTCGTCAATCGCGATCCAGATGTTCATGGGCGGATTAAGGTTGTCTTCCTTGCTAACTTTAGTGCTTCCCTCGGACAGTTGATTTATCCAGCCGCTGACTTGTCGGAGCAAATCTCTACCGCAGGTAAAGAAGCGTCGGGTACTGGCAACATGAAGTTCACAATGAACGGCGCGTTGACAATTGGTACTTTGGATGGAGCCAATATTGAAATTCGTGAAGAAGTTGGTGAAGATAATTTCTTCCTATTTGGTCTGACGGCTGCGGAAGTCGAGAAGATGAAATATGAAGGATACAATCCTCGCGACTACTACGAGAGCAATGAAGAGCTTCGCAATGTACTCGATCGCTTAGCGATGGGGTATTTCTCTCCTGGTGAGAAGGACTTGTTTAAGCCTTTGGTTGACTCACTCTTGCATCATGATGAATATATGTTGTTGGCTGATTATCAAGCCTATTCAGATTGTCAAGCTAGAGTTAGTGATGCTTATAAAGATATTGAACGCTGGACAACGATGAGTATTCTCAACGTTGCTCGTTCTGGAAAGTTCTCTTCTGATCGCACGATCAAAGAATATTGTGATGATATCTGGAACGTTAAACCCGTTAAAGTGGAATTGGAACCCTATGATCCTGCGAGAGCGACTCTCAATGTTGGCGGTTAATCTTTAAATCGCAAATAACAAAGGCTCGCTAAGCGAGCCTTTGTTATTTGCAGCAAAATTCCAATCATACCAAAGCACAAAATGACGTAGCCATTTTGTGCTTTCAAAACCCGTACAAGGTTTGTTTTTTAATTCACAGAATTGTTGCCACACTTTTGTGAATTGGTATCACTTTATTTGCGATAAATTTATGAAAGTCGCCTTTTTCAATACCAAGCCCTATGATCGCCAGTCATTTGATGATGCGAATATTCAGCATCATCATGAGATAGTTTTTTTTGAATGCCATCTCAGCCATGAAACTGTTTCCCTAGCCGCAGGATATGCTGCAGTTTGCATCTTTATAAATGATTACCTTGATGCTGAGATGTTAGAGAAGCTTGATCAAGGTGGTACAAAATTAATTGCTTTGCGATCAGCGGGTTTTAACCATGTGGATTTAGCGGCTGCATTACATTTAGGACTTACGATTGTACGCGTTCCAGCTTACTCTCCCTATGCAGTTGCCGAACATGCCGTTGCTTTAATCTTATCGCTTAATCGTAAAGTCCATCGTGCCTATAACCGCGTCAGAGAAGGTAACTTCTCCATTGAAGGATTGCTTGGTTTCGATCTGCATGGAGCAACGGTTGGTGTAATTGGAACTGGTCGAATTGGTGCAATTTTTGCTCAGATTATGAGGGGATTTGGTTGTAGATTAATTGGTTATGATGCTTATCAGAACTCTACTTGCTTAGAAATGGGAATGACCTATGTGCAAATATCAGAATTATTTGCTCAGTCAGATATTATTTCGCTCCATTGTCCATTGAATCCTGATTCGCATCATCTAATTAATACAGAAGCGATCGCTTAATTAATACAGAAGCGATCGCTCAGATGAAAACTGGGGCAATGCTGATTAATACTAGTCGCGGTGGTTTGATTGATACTCAAGCCGCAATTAATGGTCTGAAATCTGGGGCAATTGGCTATCTTGGCATTGATGTATACGAGCAAGAAGCAGACTTGTTTTTTGAAGATTTGTCCAATGAAGTGATTCAAGACGATATATTTCAGCGCTTGTTAACATTCCCTAATGTGATTGTTACAGGACATCAGGCTTTCTTTACTAGCCAAGCTTTAGCAAATATTGCTGAAACGACGCTTACGAATATCACTGAACTTGAGCACCATGGAAAATGCGTAAATGAAGTCAAGAT
>JBJTVM010000611.1:0-6114 GCA_046081205.1 Pseudanabaena sp.
CATGGAGTCGGAAATCAAGATATCGGACTTACTCGAATGGTCAAGATCTCTGTACCTATAGCGCCAACTATCGAACAAGCAAAAATTAATCAATTAATAAATGATTTTATGTTGGCAGCATCTAAAGTTGAACAAGTAGTTCACGATTTATTGTTGAAGCTAGATCAGATTGAGAAGTCCATTCTCTCCAAAGCATTCAAAGGCGAACTCGTCGAGCAAGACCCAACCGAAGAGCCAGCGTCAGCCTTATTAGAGCGCATTCAAAAAGAACGCGAAAAAGAGAAAGCAAAAGTTAAGCAGACAGGCTCAAAAAAACTAAAAAAATAGAGATTGAGAATAGAGTTTTGGTCACTAACCAGCAATCTCTTGCCCCTGACCATACCAACGCTGAGCCAAATCATCTAACTGATCCAAAATAGCCATCAGTTCCATCGCCCTCTCCGTTAATCCATAGGTTACTTGAGGCGGAACCGTTGGCTCATAATGGCGATACAAAATCCCTTCCTGCTCCAACATCCGAAGGCGCTCAGTCAGCATCTTCGTAGAAATACCTTCTATCTTGCGCTTCAAAGCACCAAACCTTGTTGGTCCCGAATTTGCCAGCACCCACAAAATATACATAGTCCAAGGTCCCGACAATAAATTTGTCAAAGCACTCACAGGACAAGGATTAAGCTCTCGCGATCGCTGCACCATTACTAGTTACCAGAAAGTTCCTATCAGTTACAAAAAAGTACCTACTTTACTTTCGTAGGTAGTTACTTTTAGTATCTAATCATAACCCACAACAACTCAAACAACTCACAGAGGTTGCTATGACAACGATCGCCATTGTTTATTTTTCTGGTTCAGGTCACACCCACTTAACCGCCGAAGCGATCGCCGTAGGATCTCGTAAAGTAGCCGATCATGTTGACCTGTTGCGGATTACAGGAGAACAAATTACCTATGGTCGTTGGCAAGATGACGAGATCATGGCAAAACTTAATCAAGCCGACGCGATCATCTTCGGCTCTCCCACCTACATGGGTGGAGTCGCTGCTCAATTCAAAGCATTTTTGGACGCAGCAAGTTCCGCATGGTTTACCCAACAATGGAAAGATAAAATTGCGGCGGGATTTACCCACTCTAGCTCTCCTAGTGGCGACAAGCAAGGCACTCTAATTTACTTATCTATCTATGCAGCGCAGCATGGCATGGTATGGATAGGAGCAGGAGAACAGCCAAGCTCTTATCAAGGAAAAACTGATGGAGTTAATCGCTTAGGTTCCTTCCTTGGCACTATGGGACAAACTCCCATGAATCTGTCTGGAGGAGAGCCAGTTCTAGACTCAGGCGATCGCCTAACAGCAGAATATTTTGGACAACGGATTGCTCAAGCGACAAAGCGTTGGAATCTAGAAAAAGTGGCGATCGCGGCTTAATCGCCCATCTACTCACTTCCTATCCAAGAACTAGAGGTAAGGTGCTTTGCGCCTCACCTCTAATTCTTGAGTTGCTCCTACGATAAAATAATACCAATTCACAGAAATGCCGCCACACTTCTGTGAATTGGTATTATTTATTGAGAGAGTAATACATGTCAAAATCTATTGCTACTTATTGGAACCCATTAGACTTAGAGCATAGTCATCAATGGAAGCCAATCCTTGGACTAGAAGGGATGGTTGAAGAACTAACCTTGAGCATCGATCAAGAAACAGGCGAATATACCCGCTTAACTCGATTTCATCCCAATGCAGACACAACTGCTTTTGGTAGCAAAAGCCATCCCTATCCTGAAGAAATATTTATCGTCAGTGGTCGCCTGTACGATCGCGCCTTTGATCTGTGGCTAGAAAGCGGTCATTATGCCAGTAGACCACCTCACGAAATTCATGGGTCATTTATGACCGATATCGGATGTGTAGTGCTAGAAATATCTTTCCCCAATCGGGTGAAGTAAAAATAACCGCGATCGCTGCTCTAATAAGAGAATCCATAGTCCTAGATTTAATCATGACGAAGAAACTTTTTGTAAATTACCATCGTCCTTGAGTGCATTAACGTAATATGTTGCAGACAACCTAAAACATCAGACCAAATTTAGATTAAGTATTTAGATTAAGTCCGAGTTGAATTTGTCAAAATAACTAAAGACACGATCTAAACTTTGCTAACTACTTATAGCCTGAGATTTTCGGGGAACTTTATGAACCGCTCTTTGAAATTTGTATCCGTATCTCTGTTAACCGCACTAATCACCGCCGCTACGGTGATGCCTAGCTTTGCCGCAGATCCATTTCGCTCCCAAAATGCTAGAGCGATCGGCAGTGAAACCCAAAAAGCCTTTGAACTAATGTTCAAAGATGGAAATTATACGGCAGCCTTAAAGCAGTTGGATTTAGCTGTGAGAACTGAAGCAAACGAGCCACTCTTATTTGCTTTGCGGGCTTCCACCTTCTATGCTAGCGAAGACTACTTGGGAATGCGGGTGGCTGGACAGCGTGTTCGAGTAAATGCCGAAGCCTTGAAGGGTAAAGATAACCTCAGAGCTTACATCTACATTGCTGCAAGTGATTTGATTGAGGCAGGATATATTGTCAAAACTGAAGGCGTATCTAGTGCGCCTAAGGCTTTGCCACTGGTGCAAAGCGTTTTTGACAATATCCAAAAAGCCAAGGATATTTCTCCCAATGATCCTGAGTTAAATTTGGTTAAAGGCTATATTGACATGCTAATTGCATCAGTATTACCTCTGTCAGATCTGGAAACAGCTTTGGAGAGCCTCAAGCAATATGCAGCGCCTGATTACCTGAAATGGCGTGGTATTGCTCTAGCCTATCGTGATGCTCGCAAGCCTGAGTTGGCTCTAGATGCCGTAAACAAAGCTCTTGTCGCTGCTCCCAATAATCCAGAGCTACATTACCTAAAAGGACAAGTGTTATGGATGCAAGGCGGCAACAATATCCCGACAGCCAAGAAGCAATTTGAACTTGCCCTGAGTAAGTCTAAGCAACTAAATCCTAGCCTGCTAGATGAAATTCGTGGACAATGCCGCAACATCTCTGGCGGCGTAGCCTGCCCTGAACAGACCAAATAAACTAAAAAAAGCGTTGCGGAGCAACGCTTTTTTGGGAGCTTATCGAGGCTTTATAGCAGAGCAAAAGTTAGTTCGTACAAACCAAAAACCAAGAAGCGAGTAGCGGCGCGAAGCGCCGCCACTCGCTTTTTGGGTTTTCAGCCAGCGCTTCGCGCTGTATTGGTTAAGAAATGGCGATCGCTATAAACACTACAAGCCATAAAACCAAGCAAGGTATTATAAAAAGTATGGTCAATTCATGAATTGACCGTACTTTTTTATCCAAAGCAAAAAGAAAGCAAAAAACTCATGGCGCAAGACATTAAACTGATCGTGGTAGATATCGATGGCACGATTAGTGGTGATGCCAATCAGGTCAATGATGCAGTTAAGCAAGCGGTAAAAGCGGCTCAGGCTAAAGGTGTAAAGGTAGCGATCGCCACGGGAAGAATGTATCGCTCGGCGGTACGATTCCACGAATTGATTGCTTCCGATATGCCATTGATTTCCTATCAAGGCGCATTCATTAAAGATCCTAAAACTGATGAATTAGTTGGACATTGGCCAGTTGAACTCGAACAAGCGCTCTCTTTGCTCGATGATCTAGGAGAATTTGCAACTAATGACCAACTTTCGATTCATATTTACGTGAATGATGAACTCTACGTTCGGAAAATGACTGCCCAAACCCAAGCCTATGCCGAACGCTCTAAGGTTGGAGTGAAGGTAGTCGGCGATTTGCGAGAATTCCTCACTAGCAAAAATACCGATCATCCGCCAACCAAGATTCTTGCCTTGAGTGATACGGCGGAACTGGTAACCGAAATGCTGCGAGTTCTTAAAGATCGTTATACGCCGCAACAACTTTATCTGACTAAATCCGTAGCTACTTTCTTTGAAGCGACCAATCCGATCGCCAATAAAGGAACTGCGGTTAAGCATTTAGCTGAGAATATTTTGGGATTTGACCGATCGCAGGTTTTGGCGATTGGTGACAATTTCAATGATTTAGAAATGATCGAATATGCAGGTATTGGTGTCGTTATGGGTAATGCTCCTGAAGGCTTAAAGACTTTGGGAGATTGGGTCGCGCCTACTGTTGAAGAGGATGGAGCGGCTGTAGCGATCAGTAAATTTGTGCTTTAGCTAGTTTGATCAAAAAGCGTTGCCAAGCAACGCTTTTTTATTCGGGTTCAATTCCTGCAGCCCGAAGCTGCGCCAGAAAGCGATCGGCGCGTTGACGCTCCTGTTCGGCGCGTTGATATTCCTTGGCAGCCCGTTGACTTTCGATCTCGGCACGTTCTGAGCCAGTGATTAACAAGTTACCTTGGGCATCCCACCAACGCAGCCAAGGTAACTCCAGATTTTGATAAAGTCCTTGCCAAATGCCAATTTCTACACCAAGTGGCTCGATTGGATAATGACCACGGGCATTGGCGGTTACTAATTCAAATCTATTCTCGACCAGTCGATATAGCTCGACACTGGCAGTTTGGACTTCGTAAATGCCATAAAAAGCGGGACGAATTACCTGCTCATAGATAAAAAATTTGCCAGTCCAAGGAGTTTTATCTCTTTCTTCTTTGCCACTACCAGAGACAAATTCTAAAATAATTAGCGGCGCAATAAACTCTTGCCACAGTACATAGGATCTGCGGGGAATCCCATTTAACAACGGCGGTACATTTGGTACATAAAACCAGTCAGGTGCTTCGGCTCCCTTTTCAGGAGGCTCAGTCATCCGCCAGTAAATACCGCTATCCTGCCCGATCGCATATTGCCCGTCTGGATGAATTTGTTGCAATACAGGTTCTAGCGAGTCAGTGAGGAGAATACTTTGGGGATGTTCTTGAAAATTCTTCACAAATGTACCATCGGACTCTGGCAGTTGGGTATGATCGGGAAGTACAACAGGATCTATGGATGGATCGATTGTGAAAGTCATAACTTTCTACCTCAATGGCACTGTATTTATATTATAAGATGATCAAAAATATTGCCAAGTATTGTTGTTGCCACAATTACCTAGCGCTATGCTTTTCCATTAGTTGCCTCAATTGTTTGAGCAAAGTATATGACTATCCTTCAGCCTCAAGAGATCGTTAATCAACGTTATCAGCTAGAGCGCCAACTTGGACAAAATGCAGGTCGCGAGACTTGGCTAGCCAAGGATTTGCAGCAAGAGAATGAATTAGTGGTAGTCAAGTTATTGGCTTTTGGGGGTAACGTACAATGGGAAGATTTGAAACTATTTGAGCGGGAAGCTAATGTTCTCAAACAGTTAAATCATCCACGCATTCCCAAATATCGCGATTACTTTTCGATCGATGATCGCTCTTTATGGTTTGGATTGGTGCAAGAATATATTCAAGGGAAATCGCTGCGTGAGTATATTGCCCAAGGACATAAATTTACTGAATCACAAGTTAAGAAAATTGCGATCGCGGTTTTAGAAATCCTGATCTATCTCCATGAACTCAGCCCTCAAGTTCTCCAGCGTGATATTAAGCCGAGTAACTTGATATTTACTAATAGTGAAGAAGAAACTCCAAATATTTACTTGGTGGATTTTGGCGCAGTCCAAGACAAAGCAAGCGCTGAGGGAAAATCCTTTACAGTGGTGGGAACCTATGGCTATGCACCAATGGAACAGTATGGCGGTAGAGCAGTAGCCGCATCCGATCTCTATGCGTTAGGAGCAACGCTCATTTACTTGCTGACGGGGATTTCACCTGCGGATTTACCACAGGATGATGAAGCGAAGATAGTTTTTCGCGATCGCACTAGTGCTAGTCCAGACTTTGTGAAATGGATTCAAAAATTAACAGAACCAACGCTCAAAAAAAGGCTTACTTCTGCCAGAAATGCCTTGGCAAGCCTCCAAAATCCCCAACCTAGTGCAATCACCTCAAAACCCTTTTCAGAAAGACAACGTTTACCTTCTGCAAAACGATCACGCATCTATCCACCCGAAAATACAAATATTCAAGTAAAAGAAAGTGAAGGACAACTGAGAATTATCATTCCTAATCATTTCTGGTCATTAGTTGGCA
>JBJTVM010000612.1:0-1897 GCA_046081205.1 Pseudanabaena sp.
GAATTTAGAGATTGATGGCGGCGCATTGCGCCTACAAAAGCAAAAAATGGCGTAGCCATTTTTTGCTTTGGTATTACTGACACCAAGGTGCCTGAAGCGTGGGAGCGTTCATTTTTGCTTTAATATTATTAATGTAAGCAATTATTGTCGTCTTAGTGTGTCTAAGCTGCGTGATATCTAGCGTTTATCTTGCATTGACTCAAGGGCGTTTAGGAAGAGCGTAGCCTCAAACCTTCCGCTATAGGCACTGGTACATTTTTTAATCGTTATGCCCAAAGTTCTCGTTTCTGACCCCATCGATCAAGTTGGTATCGATATCCTTTCTCAAGTCGCCACCGTTGACGTAAAAACCACTCTTAGTCCTGAAGAACTGATCCAAGTTCTCCCTGAATACGACGCGATCATGATTCGCTCTGGTACAAAGCTCACCAAAGAAGCTGTTGAAGCTGGTAAAAACCTCAAAATCATCGGACGTGCTGGTGTTGGGGTCGATAACGTGGACGTGCCAACCGCTACCCGCATGGGGATTGTTGTTGTTAACTCTCCTGAAGGCAATACGATCGCAGCGGCTGAGCATACTTTGGCGATGATGATGTCGCTATCACGCTTTATCCCTGCTGCTAATGCATCCCTCAAGGGTGGTAAATGGGATCGCAAGAGTTTTACTGGTGTTGAAGTTTACAAGAAAACCCTTGGTATTCTGGGTTTAGGTAAGATCGGCTCTCACGTTGCCACTGTTGCTAAGTCTTTAGGAATGCGGATTCTTGCCTATGATCCATTCTTGACCGCAGAGCGTGCTGAGAAACTCGGTGTACATCTAGTTGAGCTAGAAATATTGTTGCGTGAAGCTGATTACATCACGCTACATTTGCCTAAGACCAAGGATACTCAACATCTAATCAACGCCGATCGCATTGCGATCATGAAAGATGGTGTAAGAATCATCAACTGCGCTAGAGGCGGCATCATTGATGAAGTGGCGATCGCTGACGCGATTAAGAGTGGTAAAGTCGGCGGCATTGCTCTTGATGTATTTGAAAATGAGCCACTTGAAGCTGAGTCTGGTTTGCGTGAACTTGGTGCAAATGTAATTTTGACTCCTCACCTTGGAGCATCTACCGAAGAAGCTCAAACCAATGTAGCCGTGGATGTTGCTGAACAAATTCGTGATGTCTTGCTCGGCTTACCTGCGCGATCGGCGGTGAATATCCCTGGCTTGCGTCCCGATGTATGGCAAAAACTCAAGCCCTACCTGCAACTTGCCGAAATGTTGGGCAATTTGGTTGGTCAACTGGCTGGAGGTCGCGTGGATACTCTCAATGTCAAGCTCCAAGGTGAAATCGCCAACAGCGAAAGTCAGCCAATCGTCGTGGCTGCGCTCAAAGGTTTGCTCTCTCCTGCTCTGCGCGAACGAGTTAACTTTGTGAATGCCAGCATCGAAGCCAAAGAACGTGGTATTCACGTTACCGAAACTCGCGATCCTTCCGTTGAAGATTACAGTGGCTCAATTCACTTGACGGCTCATGGTAGCCAAGGCCAGCAAGAGGTAACTGGTGCATTACTCGGTAAGTCAGAGATTCGGATCACTAGCATCAATGAGTTTCCAATCAACGTCGCTCCAACTCACTATATGTTGTTAACTTTGCATCGTGATATGCCAGGGATCATCGGTAGAATTGGCTCGCTGCTTGGTAATTTCAATGTGAACATTGCTAGTATGCAAGTTGGTCGTCGCATGGTGCGCGGTGAAGCAGTAATGGTCTTGAATATTGACGACCCATTGCCTAGCGGGTTACTTGACGAAATCGTCCATATTCAAGGTGTCACCGATGCCTTTGTGGTGAAGCTATAGTTTAGATTAAGTAGTACAGAAAAGGTTTTGAAAGCGGCGCGAAGC
>JBJTVM010000613.1:0-4213 GCA_046081205.1 Pseudanabaena sp.
CCGCCACTTACTTCTTGGGATTTGGTTTATATTAGCTAGTTTGTTTATATCCTAATTTTAAGAAAATATTTTCAAGAGTTTCCTGAGTGCGATGAAAATTGGAAATGGGAATACCTGATTCAATTAGAGATTTGAGTAAAGCGGCACAGTCTTCAAGACTCCCTGCAAACCTAACTCTGATCATGGCAGCATCAGCTAGAACTTCTAATTCCTGTACTAATTCTGACTGTTTTAAAACTGCTTCTAGATCTTCAATTTTGCCTAATGTGGAGATCATAATCTGTTGTTGATCTTGGTTACTGCGATCATATAGTGCTTGCAGCCGCGAGCTTTCAACTAAACGACCTAGCTCCATAATCCCAATCGATGTGCAGATTTCTGCAAGATCGCTCAAGATATGTGACGAAATTAGGATCGTCATTCCTTGTTGCTGTAAAGACTTGATAATGTTACGAACCTGTACTCGCGCTAAGGGATCAAGTCCTGATACAGGCTCATCAAGTAATAGCAAAGTTGGATTGTGAATGATGCTACGTGCAAGGCTGAGCCGTTGTTTCATTCCTCTTGAGAGTGAGGCAATTAGTTCATTCTTTTTCTGTTCTAACTCTACTAGCTCGATCACCTCATGCAGCCTCTGCGATCGCTGTGCATCTCGTAAAAAGTACAAACGCGCAAAGTAATCGAGATAATCCCAAACAGTTAGATCGTCGTAAAGTGGAAAATCATCGGGCAAATATCCGAGTTGTCGCTTCAGTTCAGGATTATTTTGACCAAGTAAAAAACGCGCCCCATTAATATAGATTTCACCTGCGGTGGGTTCTTCGGCAGCAGCAAGCATCCGAATTAATGTGGTCTTACCTGCGCCATTTGGTCCAATCAGTCCATAGACTTCGCCACGATCAATCTGCAAATCGATATGATTAACTGCAACGTGATTATCAAACTGTTTTGTCAATCGGTGAGTGCGAACCGTCGGTACTGCTGTCATGAGATTGCCACCTTTAGTTTTTTAGTCTTTAACTCCTTTACCAGTTATGATAGTAAATGGTCAAAATTACAATCTTAATTTTTTTATCTAAAGTTTCGCCAATAACATCATGATGCGTAGCAATTATTGCGGTCACCTCAATGCCGAACATATCGGACAAACAGTTAGCCTGTGCGGTTGGATCGATCGCAGACGGGATCATGGTGGTGTGATCTTTTTAGATTTGCGCGATCGCACAGGAATTCTCCAAATCGTCAGCGATCCCCAACGTACTCCTGAGTCCTATGACCTCGCAGGTGAAATGCGAAATGAGTATGTGGTCAGGATCATTGGTAAAGTTTCTAAGCGTCCTGAAGAATCGCTTAATCCGAAACTAGCTACAGGTGAAATTGAAATCTATGCGGAATCCATTGAATTACTCAATGCTGTCAGCAAACCATTACCCTTCCTAATTTCGGAAGCTGACACAATTAAAGAAGAATTGCGTTTGAAATATCGCTATCTCGACATGCGTGGCGATCGCTTAGCCAATAATCTCCAACTCCGCTTTGAAGTTGTCAAATCAATTCGCCGCTTCCTTGAAGATGAATATGGCTTTATGGAAGTGGAAACACCGATTCTTTGTCGTTCTACTCCTGAAGGAGCGCGGGATTACCTCGTCCCCAGCCGAGTAAATGCTGGTCAATGGTATGCCTTGCCGCAGTCGCCTCAGTTATTTAAGCAATTACTGATGGTGGGTGGATGCGATCGCTACTATCAAATTGCCCGATGTTTCCGAGATGAAGATCTTCGCGCTGATCGTCAGCCTGAATTTACGCAACTGGATATGGAAATGAGTTTCATGTCCCAAGAAGAAATCATTGAGTTAAATGAGAATCTAATTCGCTTTATTTTCAAAACCGTTAAAGGTGTAGAACTTGGTGATTTCCCTCGTCTCACCTATGCCGACTCTATGGATCGCTATGGTTGCGATCGCCCTGATACTCGATTTGGTATGGAATTAGTCAATGTTACTGATTTGTTTGCCAATTCAGGTTTTAAAGTATTTGCTAACACCGTTGCTAATGGCGGCATTATCAAAGTGTTACCCGTTATCGGTGGCGATGAAGCTATTTCTAATACCCGCATCAAACCAGGTGGCGATTTGTCGAACTTGGTTGCTCAGTATGGGGCGAAAGGTTTAGCCTTTATCCGTGTGCGTGAAGGTGGCGTAATCGACACCATCGGTGCACTCAAGGATAGTCTCACGGATGAAGTCAAGCAAGAACTGCTAGAACGCACAGGCGCAACCGCAGGCACGATTCTATTATTTGGAGCTGGTGAAAAGGCGATCGTCAATGAATCACTCTATCGTCTGCGTTTGGCTCTTGGTCATGAATTGGGACTAATCGATCACAACAAGCTCAATTTTGTCTGGATTACTGACTTCCCAATGTTTGAGTGGAATGCTGATGAGAAAAGATTAGAGGCTCTGCACCATCCCTTTACTTCGCCTCGTGTTGAGGATATCGCTGATGGTCATCCCATTGATGTCAATACGATCGCCCAAGCCTACGACCTCGTACTCAATGGTACAGAAATTGGTGGTGGTAGTATCCGTATTCACAAGCGCGAAGTTCAAGAGAAAGTCTTTGCCGCGATCGGGCTAAGTGATGAACAGGCAAAGGAGAAGTTTGGATTCTTGATGGAAGCCTTTGAATATGGGACTCCTCCTCATGGTGGTCTAGCCTTTGGGCTGGATCGCTTAGTGATGTTGATTGCTGGTGCAGACTCAATTCGCGATGTGATTGCCTTCCCAAAAACACAGCAAGCACGCGACCTCTTGACCGATGCTCCATCAGGTGTGGATGACTCACAATTGAAAGAGTTACACGTTAAGTCATCACTGCCTCCTGCTAAGAACTAATAGATAAAGTGAGCGCTGCTCACTTTATCTGTTTATGCAATTGGCTTTTTAGGATATTAGTGATCGCCTATATTCATCATCACGAATTAGCAAGGCGATCGCTTCAAATAAACCAAAGATCGAAAATCAGGATAATGTAGATACAATATAGATACATTGACGGTGATATTTATGACTGCCGCGATCGCAAAGTGGGGTAATAGCTTAGCTGTACGCATTCCGCAAGCTATAGCTGAGCAGGTGCAAATTCAAGCTGGAAGCGAAATCAGTATTGATATTATTGATGGCAAGATTGTTTTGACACCGCATCGGCGTAAAAAATATACTCTAGATGAATTGATGGATGGGATGACTTCTGAGCATCTTCATGCTGAAATTTCTACGGGTGCTTCTGTTGGGAATGAAGTATGGTGAAGCAATACATTCCAGATCGTGGTGATATTGTTTGGCTAGATTTCGATCCACAGGCTGGGCATGAACAATCTGGTCATCGTCCTGCTTTTGTGATTTCGCCAATCGCCTATAATCAAAGGTCAAATTTGGCTCTGCTTTGTCCGATTACTTCTAAAATTAAGGGATGGAGGTTTGAAGTTCTACTCACGGAAACCAAGACTAAGGGAGTGATTCTTGCTGATCAGATTAAAAGTCTAGATTGGCAAGCGAGAAGGATAGATTTTATTGAGAAGGCTTCTATCAGTATTATTGATGAAGTTATCGGCAAAATTGGGGCTTTATTAGCCTAAATCTATCATCACGAATTGGCAAGGCGATCATACATAGTTGATTTGCTCATCTTTAAAGTCACAAAGTGTAAACATTTCTTAACAAAATCTCGGATTTATGTCAAGCTACAAATATTTACAGATCCAGCCAGCCAGCAAATGATGGAATCTCTTGACCTTAATGATTTGAGTATTGACAAACCTGAAAGACCTGGATGGTCAACCACTTTTGGAAGAACGTTTGCTGAAGCTGCTTCAGTATGTCTTGAACAACAAAATCATAAAAGCAGTGTAATTCTTAATGTTAGAGGAGACCAAAAATGTGAGTATAAACTATCTTGGAGTACTGTTGATGATACTATGAGCCGATTTCACGCTGATGTGCAACGCACTCATGAGTTTGGAGCTTATGCAGTATCGGCGCTCTCAGTCCCAAAACTAACAAATCTTACCGTTATTGAAATTTCTGCTAAAGGAACTGGTTTTGACTTTTGGCTTGGAGCCATTGATGACCCAGCACTACTATTCCAGAGAAAAGCTCGATTAGAAGTTTCTGGCATCGGCAAAGGTTCAGAAAGTGATATCAAGTCAAGGGCC
>JBJTVM010000614.1:0-1513 GCA_046081205.1 Pseudanabaena sp.
CTTCTTGGTAGGTCATACCAGAGGCAAGGTAAGACAGAACATCATAAACGGTGATTCGCATTCCTCGGATGCAGGGTTTACCACTGCGTTTGCCTGCTTCAATGGTGATGCGATCGCGATAGTTCATATTCTTTAGATTGCTTTTTATTGCTCGGTTTTCATCATACCAATTTATTTTATCGGTTTATAATGCGTGAAATGCGATCGCCACTCAAACACCATAAGCACCATAAATCAAGAGCTAAATGTAAAAATAGCCTAGAAAATCTACACCATCCTATAGCTTCGTGTAAAAATAGAACTTACCAAACTGCATTTTTGATAGGCGATCGCAATGGGTTGGAATGTTGGACAAAAGCTATATCGAGATCAGAAGTTTATTGAGTTATTAGGCAATCGGGCGGGACGCTTTGGACAGGCGCTATTTGGTGATGCCTATGTGCTGGAACAGGATCTATATGGTGGGGCATGGAGTGAGACTTGGTTAGCTAGTCGACAGAAAACCAAGTGTGTGATCAAGTCCCTGAAACACGAAATTTTTAACCATCCTGAAAATCAAGATACGCTCAAGCAACATATTCGCTATTTCAATGAAGAGGCGAAGGCTTTGGCGAAATGTGAACATGAGCATATTGTCAAAATCGCTGAAAAGTTGCTTTTGCCACAGGAAAATAATCGCCCTTGTATTGTGATGGAATATATCGAGGGGGTGAGGCTATCAGATTGGGTGAAAAAGCATAGACAGTTACCACCGCTAGAGGCTTTGAAATATGTGGAACAGATCGGTCAAGCTCTTATGGAGATGCACCGTCAAAACTACCTGCACCATGATGTAAAGCCGCAAAACATTATTATCCGTGATTTACAAACAACTTCAGGACGTTGCAAGGCGGTATTAATCGATCTCGGTGTGGCGCGTCAGTTTATTCCTGAAGTGGTGCGTTCTTATTCTTTTACCCCTGGTACGACTGGCTATTGTGCGCCCGAATTGGAACTAGCAAGGTTGGAAACGGCTAAACAACTTCTACTCAATCCACAAGCTGAATATCGCATTCATATCGAACAATCAGAGAGTATTGATGTCTATAGCCTTGCGGCAACGCTCTATCACATGATTACGGGCAAGCAGCCGCGAGATATTCCCTTTGGCTCTATTCCTGTGATTCCTGATTACATCGATCCTTCCATCCGTGAGGCGATCGCCACAGGCATGGCAAGGGAACCAAAGGATCGCCCCAAGTCGATTGGTGAATGGTTGGTAATGTTGCCTTTGACGTTTCGAGATGTCTGGCGTATTGAGGGTAAAGTTTTAGAGTTCGATCCTAACGATCCTGATCAGGGTACTTACAATCTCAATGAGCGCAAGGTGAATACAGCTAAGTCAAAAACACCGCAGTTACGCAGTGCGAAGGGGATTGATTATCGCGAGTTGGAGAAATTGCTGAAGGTGAAGGAATGGCGCAAGGCGGATGAACTGACGGCTAAACTGATGTGTCAAGTTGCTAATCGGGAA
>JBJTVM010000615.1:0-1830 GCA_046081205.1 Pseudanabaena sp.
GTTTTCGCTTTTATCGTAATGTACGATGCCGCAGGTATCCGCCTTGCCGCAGGTAAGCAAGCCAAGGTTCTCAATCAAATTATGGTAGAAGTATTTGAAGAAGAACAAGATACCTAAAATAGAGCCAGCAACAACTTGGGCTGGGGTATGACCTAATAACTCCTTTAGTGGGTCATGCTCTTCTTCAAATACTTCCACCATAATTTGATTGAGAACCTTGGCTTGCTTACCTGCGGCAAGGCGGATACCTGCGGCATCGTACATTACGATAAAAGCGAAAACTGTAGCGATCGCAAACTGTGGGGTGTCCCATCCTTGAGTGCGTCCAATCCCCGTCGCCAGTGCTGAAACTAGAGCCGAATGGGAGCTAGGCATACCACCTGTTTCAAATAGCACCTTGAGTCTAATTTTCTTGAACTGGGCTAGCTCAATAAACAGCTTTAAGAGTTGAGCAGTCAAGCTAGAACATAAAGCAATTAGCAGAACTTGGTTATCGAGGATTTCGCCAACAGGATGGATGTTCATATCAATTGCAACGATTTTAGGATCAAGAAAAAGGGTCAAGAAAAGTTAAGAAAAATGGGTTAGTTTTTTCGAGCAGTGATGTAATCAGCAAGCGCCATCAGAGGTAGTGCCGCATCACCATAACTCACAAGTTGAGATTTGGCTTGCTCTACAAGCTCCTGAGCCTTTTGTTGAGAGGTTTCGATGCCCCACAAGCTAGGATAAGTAACTTTTTGGGCGGCGAGATCCTTGCCAGCAGTCTTACCAAGTTGCTCAGAAGTCGATGTGATGTCTAGGATGTCATCAATGATCTGAAAAGCTAAACCAATGTTATTAGCATAGGTGGATAAGCGCGTGATGTCGGTATCATTTGCACCCGCTAGTAAGGCTCCGCAGATAACGCAGGACTCTAGCAAGGCGGCTGTTTTGTGAATATGGATGAATGTGAGAGTTTCGGCAGTCACATCAGGCTTCCCTTCACATTCTAAGTCAACAACTTGACCACCGACCAAACCTGTCGCAGCCACAGCATGACCAAGATGGGCGATCGCCTTTAAAATTCGCTCCGCAGGTACACCCCTAGTTTGCTCTGCAATAAATTCAAAGGCGTAAGCCAGTAAAGCATCCCCCGCCAAAATCGCAATATCATCACCATAAACCTTGTGGTTCGTCAGTTTGCCGCGTCGAAAATCGTCATTGTCCATCGCTGGTAGATCATCATGGATCAGTGACATTGTATGCACCATCTCCATTGCACAGGCAGTAGGCATTGCTGAGGCGCGATCGCCACCAAGCAACTCACAGGCAGCAAGGCAGAGGATCGGACGTAAACGCTTACCACCAGCCATCAGCGAGTAGCGCATGGATTCATAAATTTTTTCGGGATAGGTAACCGCGATCGAAGCATCAAGGGCTGCCTCAACCTCTTGTTTGAGATCGCGTAAATACTTATCTAAATTGAATGCAACTGTTTGTGATGGCATGGTTTAGCAATGATTTCGACAATAACTTCAACAATTTTGACAACAATTAGAGTCAGAAATTGGGGCAAAATTGCTGACTCTATCCAGAATGTATATTATGCAATGTCTTGCGATCGCAACCCCAAATTTTGCTTTTTACTTTTTTGCTTTTTGCTTTTTGCTTTTTACTTTTTACTTTTTACTTTTTGTTTATAACTCCACAAGGTATTGTGCAGCAACATAGTCACAGTCATCGGTCCCACACCTCCAGGAACGGGTGTGATGTGCGAAGCAACTTCGCTGACACTGGCATAGTCCACATCACCAACTAAGCGGGATTTACCCTCGTAGTCAGTAATACGAT
>JBJTVM010000616.1:0-13431 GCA_046081205.1 Pseudanabaena sp.
GGATTAAGCGGCTAGCTAGAAAGACGATTTGCTTCTCTAAATCGATTGTGATGCATGATATTGTCATTGGTCTGTTTATCAATAGATATGAGTTTTGTTCTCAATCCTCCTCTATCTCTCAACAAATGTGACACACTACCGTCTTCGGAAGTAGGTTCTAGCGATCCAAGTTCTCTCGGTAGTGGCAATGCTGTAGATAAAATCGTTTTTGTCAATTTCAAAAAAAGGAATTTCTACTATTTTAGCGAGGTATCCTATAGAGCTTTATTGACAGCGATCGCTAATTCCAGAACTACCACTACCACTACTACCACTACCACTACCACTACTACCACTACTAACCGAGGTTCGAGAGTAGTTTTTGTTGGCTTACCTAGCCGACTCATCCCTGGTTTCGGTACAATCGCCAAAATCGAACGCCGCGATCGTGGTGATGATGACTAAACCTCCATACGAGGCTTAAAACAATTCAAACTCTAAAAAAGATAGGTGGCACGTAGTGCCACCTATCTTTTTTAGAGCTTACATATTTGGCGCGATCGCGTCAGTGCCATTTCTTCTACTTGCCAACCAAAAGCAAAATGGCTAATAGAATTAACCGCAGGTACAGCCGCCCGAATTGCCTGCATTTGCACTTCTAAGGATGGGCGATTTGTAAATGGTGCATTCCATTGACCGACCAAAATCGGCGCGATCTTAGTTCCTCTCGGAGCATAGTTGGCAACTCTCCGAACTTGATCCACAATACAGTCTGGCCTGCCACAAACCGCATATGCCATCGGTTGAAACTCATAAGCATTGGTAAACAAATGCCAAGGCTGCATTCGCGAGTCAAATCCATTACCTACGGGTTGATTACCGTCGGAGAAAAAAGCAATACTAGCAGGAATACCTTGCTGGAAAACAGGCTTAGAAACGGTGTCAAGATAATAGGTCACACCTATAAAAGCATGACCAACAGCCAAGCGCCAGAGTTCACTTTGCCAATAGGCGATCGCAGGATTTTTTTGACTGGATAGTTGGCGACCTTGCCAGAGAGGTTCTGTTTCTTGTGGGTAAAGTTTTTTGACAGCTTGCAGATCTGTTGGGGTGATATAACCTTGTTTGAGAAAGCGATTGATAATTTCTCGACCTTGAAAGTTCTCAGCGCGATCTCGCAACGCTTGCAAAGAAGCTTGTCCATAAATCCATAGATAGCGAACATTACTCACCACCGAAGCCGCACCAGCGCCGCGTTTGTAACGCACATAATCAAATACCACTCCGTCGGGTTTGCGCTTAACCACCTCATTTACAGCTAAATACAAATCACTTTGGGCTTGATAATTGTAGGGATCGATAAATAACTGATCTTTAGTGGGAACTTCACCTTCAGAATTTTTACCTAAGTTCTCAACTACAGAAATTGTACTGTCCCCATTGGCATTGCGAGCGATCGCGTTTTGACGGGCTACGGTTAATTTCGATAGTCCATTGCGATCTAAGCCTCTACCATAGCCAATTCCCACATTCATCGTAAATATCCATGCATGAACCTTAATTCCCCTTTCTCTACCTTTAGCGATCGCCAGTTTTAGTAGATCTGCATTTTTATAATTCTCAGATAGCACAAGGGAATTCCAAGCCGTCGCATTCTCTGATTGTGGTAATAGAATTTTGCCATCGGACAGCACCTCTATAAATACTTGGTTATAGCCCTTATTCACAATCCGATCCATCACTTCATCAAGTCTGCCAGACTGCAAATCACAGGGATATAAACGCAGCCAAATTCCTTGAGTTTTGAGCCAAGATTTTTGGCGGCAGGTGTTGAGAGATTGACTATGCTCCTTCATAATCGCTTGATATTCCCTCGTCGCTGCTAAATTTGTACTTTTAGTTGTGTCTTCAAAAGCGGCCATCCGCAAATTTTCTTTGGTAGCGATCGCCTCTTTATCAAATTGACAATATTCACCAATTTGAGCAAAGGCTGGCTGTAAAGCAATGGCTATTAAGAAATTAGTACCTACAATGAGGGAAAAGAATTGAGTAGCGATGTTTACTGACATAGGAGAACTGCAATATTGATAGGGGCTGAAATTGCTGTAGTGTTTTGGGGAAATATGTTATTAAATTTTTGACATAGCGCCAAGCACTGTAGCAGAAATCAAATACCATAACAGACTTGAATCACCATGACTGATGTTATTAACCCATCAACCGTTGAATCACCTGAGACCTATTTACACATAGGAGATCGCTATTACCAGTCTGGTAACACTCCTCTGGCTCTGAAAAACTATGAACGAGCCTTAGCAATCAATCCAGACTTGGCTGCTGTCCATGAACGAATTGGTCTAGTGTATCAACAGCAAGGAAATGTCATGGAAGCGATCGCGAGCTTTACTAAAGCAATTCAGAGCAATCCACAATCACTAGAAGCTCAATTAGGATTAGGAAATGCTTATCAAAAGATGGGTTGGGCGGAACTTGCGATTACCCATTTTCAACAAGCTCTGGAAATGCACCCTGATCGTTTTCTGGCTGAATATCATTGCAAACTGGGGGATAGCCTCAAAGAGAGAGGCAAGATAAAAGAAGCATTGGCTAGCTATGAAAGAGCAATCACCACCAATCCTGATTATATCGATGGCTATCGAGCGATCGCGCAAATGTATATGCGTCAGAATGATCCTGAGTCGGTACATACAGTTTATGAGCGTGCCAATGCTCGTAATTTAGAACTACTACAGAGTAAGGATTATAATGCGCTGGGAGTAGCATGGATGTTTCAAGTTAGCTCTCTAAGTGACACAGAAAAATCGGCAATAGATGATCGTGTAGATAGAGCGATCACCTGTTTTGAACGTGCTATTCAAATCGAGCCAGCCTATGCTGATGCCCATTGCAATCTAGGCAGTGCTTTCATCCGCAAAAATCAACTTAAAGATGCCATTCTCGCCTATAAAGAAGCGATCGATATCGATCCAAATTTTGCTCAACCCTACTTCAATCTTGGCATTCTCCTCAATAATATTGGCAATGTTGACGAAGCGATCGCTTGTTTTCAATCCGCCGTTGATCTTGTTCCCAATTGGATCGAAGCAAAACAATACCTTGGTAAGCTTCTAGAGCGTCAGCCATAAGAGCAAATATTGCTAGGTAATGCGTTTGCTATACTCAAAGCATAGTCAGATTTTAATCCTTACCGAAGATGGCAAAATCAATTAACCAAAGACGAAAATCAAGCAAAAAACCATGCAAAAAACCATAACTATCAATCTAACCCCCGAAGGAAACTTACAACTTCCTCTAGAAATTCGTGAACAGTTTTCCAATGGCGAACAGTACTTGGTTATTACAAGCGAAAATACAATTACATTTAAAAAAGCTACTAAGTTTAATTGGGATGTATGGGAAAGCGCTCTTGAGAAATCAGGAAATGCTTCTAACGAAATTACTACAGAAGAAATCTGTGAACTTGTAAGAGAAGTACGCAGAGAAAACAAAAGATGAAAGTGGTTTTAGATACAAATGTCTGGGTATCAGCCTGGCTGTGGCGAGGATTACCTACCAATCTAATTTACTTAGCCAGAAGAGAAGAGATTCAGATTTGTATATCTGAGTCTTTACTAGCTGAACTGGAAAACACATTGTCTTACAAAAAACTTCAGCAAAAAATACAATCACTTAATCTGTCAAAAGAGCAATTACTGATAGGGACTAGAGAAATCACTAGTTGCTGCCTGATTAAAAAGGAACAGGTATTTGCAAATGAATTGACTCTTGCGATCGCGGATGTTTGAACTTTAACTCTCGTGCGTGGAGATGTAGGCGGCTTGCTGCTGCACGACAACCGTATAGGCGATCGCCTAAAATTGGTATGCCTAAACCTTGAGAGTCGGCAGAGTGAACTCGTAATTGATGAGTTCGTCCTGTTAAAGGCATAAATTCTATCCGCGAATAATTCTCGACCTGCCCCATTAAGCGAAACTCGGTCACACTAGGTTTCCCCTTATGCCAGTCTACCTGTTGATAGGGGCGATTTTCGGGATTACCCCACAGAGGCAAATCAACTGTCCCCTGTTCACGCTCAATCTTTCCTGATAGCAATGCTTCATAAATTTTGTGAATTTCGCGCCTTTGAAATTGTGCACTTAAACTACGCAGAGTTTCTAAATCACGGGCGAATAATAAAATACCTGAAGTTTGACGATCGAGTCGATGTACTGGATAAATGGGATCATCTGCACCTAATGATTGACGTAAGCGGCTGAGCACACTGTCTTGAGTGTCTAAATATCGCCCAGGGACAGAGAGAAGTTCGGGCGGCTTCGCGATCGCAATTAAGTACTCATCTTCATAAACGATTGGAAGAGATCCCCCTAAATCCCCCTTAAAAAGGGGGACTTGATTTGCTCCCCCCATTTTAAGGGGGGATCTTCTGCCTGACAATAAAAAGCCCATTAGTGGCTGGCATCGCTCTATGCAAGCACCATAAAACTCGCCTTGGATTTTGTAACCATCAAGTGAAGAGTTTCCCCACCAAAACTCTGCCATTGCTAGAGGTATCAAGGCATGGGTTGCGGCATAGTGTAGTAGTTTGGGAGCACAACAATCCCCCATTCCTGTGGGCATTGCCCCTTGTGTAATTAACTCCCGCAGCGATCGCGTTTCACCTGCGAAATTAGTTAACACATAGGCATTGTGCATTTGGGTTTGCAAGGTACGTGATAATTCTCGACGTTGTTGTTTGAGGATTTGCATTTTGCTGTCAGCTAGCGTAATTACTTCTCTTAAGGGCAACAGAACCTGATCGCGATCGCCTTTAAAATCACGTCTTGCCATCTTTTCCTGTTGACTGTCCCTATCCAAATCCTTAAGTGCGATTTCCAACTCTTTTCCTGTTAAAGATGCTAGTAATTGCGATCGCTTAACTTGCCGTTCTTGTTTAGAAACTTGATGGCGATCGCGCAAAGCTTGCAATTGAAAAGCATATTCCTGAGATTGATGCTCATATTCCCGACGTTCAGGAGTTTCACTTAACTCGATTAGTTCTTGTTTAATGGTTGCTAACTTGCTTAAAGTAATGGATTCTTCAATCGCCACTTTCTCTCGGCCGGCAATTGGAGGAACCCATCCCTCAAGCTCGCTTTTACCATTTAATAATCCAGAAAAGGCTTTGAGAACCACTCTTTTCCCTGTTAATGATTCTGCAAGCAATACCCCGTACATTTTTCCTTCTATATTTTCAGGATAGCTACGTTTAAGTTCTTGCATTAGATTTTGAGCGATCGCCTCAACCTGCAAAGTTCTTGGCAATCGCAATAATTCGCCACTATAGGGGCAAATCCCTTCATACCAGTAGCTTGCCTGATCTCCCTCTGAACCAAGTATGATGGCAGAAGCCTCCAATATTTCGTCGCTTATTTCCTCGATATGAGTCACCCTAGCAACCCTTTCCTTAATCTCAACTACGAACCAGCGATCGAATCCCTAGAAGACTATCACGATGTTGTTACTGCTGCTGAATTTCCTCTTCATAAATTGCGGTGGCGTAATGATGATATTTTACCAACTCTAGGGCTTGAAGCCTCACAGGTAAGTGATGATGACTTTATCGAAGCCTTTGGACATTTCCGCGCTGTGCGCCCATTTTTAGCACTGCGCTATCACGGCTATCAATTTGGCGAATATAACCCCCAACTCGGTGATGGGCGAGGATTTGTCTATGGGCAAGTGCGAGGGCTTGATGGTGAACTCTATGACTTTGGAACTAAAGGCTCAGGTCGTACTCCTTATTCTCGTAGTGCGGATGGTCGGCTTACCTTGAAGGGAGGTGTGCGGGAAATCATTGCCTCAGAAGCCCTCCATCGGATGGGTGTCAAAACCTCCCGATGTCTTAGCCTCATTGAGACTGGCGAAGAGCTCTATCGTGGTGATGAACCTTCACCCACTCGATCATCGGTAATGGTGCGCTTTTCGCGATCGCATATTCGTTTCGGCACATTCGAGCGACTGCGCTGGATTAGGCGTGATGATCTTGCACGGAAACTACTCGATCATGTTTTGCAAGTTTACTACCCCCATATCTGGGGTAAAGAGCATCAAGATAGTATCTTTTATTTGGAACTAGTGGAACGAGTTGCCAAACTTTGCGCTCAATGGATGGCAGCAGGATTTTGCCATGCAGTTCTCAATACCGACAATATGTCGATTACGGGCGAAAGTTTTGATTACGGACCTTTTGCCTTTATTCCTAACTATGATCCTAGATTTACAGCAGCTTACTTCGACTATGCAGGACGCTATAGCTACGCCAATCAACCTGCCGCCTGCTACTGGAATCTCGAAAAGCTCCAAGATCCCCTCAGTATGATGATGGATAAAGATGATATGCAATCCTCATTGCAGAAATTCAAAGACTTCTATCGGGATGCCTATTGCGAAATGATGCTGAAGCGATTGGGCTTTGCCAGTCTCTCTGAACCTGAAACCGAGGACTTGATCGGCGCAACTCTAGAATTATTGTCAGGGGTGCAAGCGATCGGCTATAACCAGTTCTTCGTGAGTTTGCGTCAATCTTTTCAACCCAATTGGCGTGAAGATGCAGGTAATATTTTTACTGATCATGATTGGGAAATTACCGAGGCACAGTTACCTTTATTGGATAAATGGCGCGAGGTTTATCATCAACTGCTGATCCGTCAACCGATCGCCGAATTAGAAAATATCACCAAGCAACTCCAGCAATCCAATCCTACAATCATTTTCCTACGTCCCAAAATTGAGGAGGTTTGGGAACGAATTACTGTTGATGACAATTGGCAACCCTTTTACGACGCGATCGCCAAATTAAAAGAATAAGCCCTCAACCCTAGCCCCTTTCCCAGTTGGACTAAATAGGTAAGAATGGGCGGCGCTTCGCGCCGCCCATTCTTACCTATTTAGCACCACCCGTTATGTTAACGGCTGAAATTTGACTTTGAGTCCATCTCTAGGGCGAAGCGTGGGAATTGGGAATGGCTCTAGGTTTTGAGAGGGCAAGATTTCCCACTGATAGTTGCGTAATAGATGGGCAGCGATAATTTTCATCTCTAGTTTAGCAAAGGCTATCCCAATACAAATCCTTGGACCACCACCAAACCCAATCAGGCTAAAAGGCTTTTGCTTATGCTCTTGCCGATCGCTACTAAAGCGATCGGGATCAAACTGGTTAGGATTGGGATAAATATCTGTTTGTTTATGGGTAATCATAATCGAATAGAGAACTAGCCAACCTTTCGGAACATGATAACCATTAAACTCAAAGGGTTTGACCACACCCCGAAAGCCGCCACCCACAGGCGGACGTAAACGCTCAATCTCTTGAAAAATTTGATCGAGATAGGGCATTTGTCCTATTTGTTCGAGGTTTAATTTGCCTGTTTGTGCTAACGCCATTTGCTCTTGTCGAGCGCGTTCTAAAACTTGAGGGTGGCGAACTAATTCTAGACAGAACCAAGTCAACATCGATGTGGTGGTTTCATGCCCAGCAAACAACATCAGCATTGCTTGCGCTTTCAATTCTTCGAGACTAAATCGACATCCATCTTCGTCTTGAGCCTGCATTAACATACTCAGCACATCATTAGTAGGATTTTGTTGACGTTCCTGCACAACTTTGGTGAGATGTTCTAATAGGCGATCGCGTGCTTTCAGCGCTTTGCCCAAGGTAGTAAATGGTAAATCAAAAGGCGCTATCGCAAATAGACCACTAGTTAAAGTCGCAAACAATTTACTCAATCTCTCCACATCATCGCCAGCATTCGCTCCAATCAAAAGTTGACTAGCAATCTCAAAAGTCAGTTTTTTGAATTCATCAAACCAATTAAATTCTCCCTTTTCGATCCATTTAGCAAGATATCGCTGGGTAATATCTTCCATTGTCGAGAAATAACCAGCTAAAGCCTGTCCATGAAAAGCTGGCATCATCAGGCGACGATTGCGGCGATGTTCTTCCCCATCTTGCAAGAATAGTGATTCTCCTAGCAGCATTTTGAAATTATCTGGCCATCCTTCTTTCCATGAAAAGGAGTCCATGTGACTAGATAACACAAATTCCGCAGCCTCAGAGCCAATCATAAATACTGTCGGTCTACCAAGTAAGCTAGTTTTAGAGATTGCACCATATTTAGCATATTGTTTCTCTGCAAATTTACGATCAAAGAGAAACTGGAGGGTTTGCCCAAGGATGGGTAATCCTAATTCCCCGGGGGGAAGATTTTGCAAATTGGTGATATCAGAATCTTGATGCATGATGCTAGAGCGTAGATGGTTTTGGCTATTTCCATTGGTATTGTAGCGCGATCGCTATAAAGGGCTTGAAACCTAGAAAAAATTGAAAGCACCGCTTCGCGGTGCTTTCAATTTTTTATTTACAGCAATTACTGATCAAACGAATCACAAGAAAGATTTTGAAAGTGTTGCAAAGCAACACTTTCAAAATCTTTCTTGGTTTGGGTTTGAGCGCGAAGCGCTGTAATTATGAGCGAATCAAAAATCCTCACTGAATATCTCGATCACGCAATTACCATTCTCCAAAAAACAATCCGCATTGAAATCTTGCGAATGGAACAAGGCAAAGCTCAAATAGAACAAAAACTAAAAAAATTCGAGCAGAAATATCAAAAACAATATCAAAACTCAGGGCAACTCGCTCAAACAAAGCCGAATCCTTAAAAAAATACTTTTTGTTAGACCTAAATTCACTATACGACTTAATTTTGCTGTTACATTGTTTTCAAGTATCGTGATTATCTTGTACAGCGTTCGTAGATTTTATGGCAAAGCAAGGGCAACAACAGCTAGATTTCGGGTTGGAGTCTAACGGGGGCAATATCATATCGACCTCATTGCATACAGAAATGCAGCGATCGTACCTAGAGTACGCAATGAGCGTAATTGTTGGACGTGCCTTGCCCGATGCCCGTGATGGGCTTAAACCTGTGCACCGCAGGATTATCTATGCCATGCATGAGCTGGGACTTGTGCCAGAGCGTCCCTTTCGTAAGTGCGCCCGTGTCGTTGGTGACGTATTGGGCAAATATCACCCCCACGGCGATCAATCGGTTTACGATGCCCTTGTCCGCTTGGTGCAGGACTTTTCCAGTCGTTACCCATTATTGGCGGGGCATGGCAACTTTGGCTCCGTCGATAATGACCCTGCGGCGGCGATGCGTTATACCGAATGTCGCTTGGCGGCGATCGGTCATGAGGCTTTGTTGAGCGAAATCGAAGAAGATGTTGTTGATTTTGTTGATAACTTTGATGGCTCAGAGCAAGAACCAGCCGTACTGCCTGCCCAATTGCCAATGCTCTTGCTCAATGGCTCTACAGGGATTGCTGTGGGGATGGCTACCAATATTCCGCCACACAATTTGAGTGAAGTTGTCGATGGCACGATCGCCTTAATTGATAATCCTAATGTGCCTGACGAGCAGTTATTGAGCCTAATTCCTGCCCCCGACTTTCCTACAGGCGGGATCATCATGAATGAAGATGGCGTGCGAGAGGCTTACTTAACGGGGCGCGGTAGTGTTACGATTCGCGGTGTGGCTGCGGTGGAGCAGCTTGGGGGTAAAGGCACAGGCAAGCGCCAGAAACAAGCAATTATTGTGACCGAACTGCCCTATCAAGTTAATAAATCGGCATGGATCGAGAAAATAGCTGAATTAGTAAACAGTAGCAAAATCGAGGGTATTTCGGATATTCGCGATGAAAGCGATCGCGCAGGGATGCGAGTTGTTATTGAATTAAAGAAAGACATTGCCCCTGAAGTAATTATTGATCAGCTATATCGCCAAACAGCTTTGCAATCAAATTTTGGGGTGATCCTCTTAGCACTCAAAGGTTCGCAACCAAAGCAAATGAGCCTGCGCGAACTATTGCAAGAATTCCTCTCTTTTCGAGAAGAAACCCTTGTGAAGCGCTTCCGTTATGAGCTAAAAAAAGCCCAAGAGAAATCGCATCTACTAGAAGGGTTGGTGCTAGTTCTCCAAGATATTGATCGCCTGATCAGGATTCTCCGATTTGCAAATAATAGCGCTCTGGCTAAGACTGATTTGCAAACAGAATTTGCCTTGTCAGAAACCCAAGCGGAAGCGATTCTCTCGATGCCTTTACGTCGGATTACGGCAATTGAGCAACAGAAGATTCGTGAAGAACTAGAAACATTACAGCAACAGGTTTCGAGATTAGAGAAGTTGCTAAGCGATCGCCGCGAGTTAATGAAATTCTTAAAAAAAGAACTTCGCGATCATAAAAAACGTCACAATGACCCAAGGCGTACACATCTCGCATGGCAATTACTGGGAAATCAACAAAGTATCGAAGTGACCGACATTGACGAATCAGAACCCACCAAAGCCAATACAAAAAGTTCTAAGTCTAAAAATACTGCAAGCGATCGCCAGATTCAGCAAACCCTTGATACTGGTAATGTCACTGAGTACGTTACTGAGAAATTTACGGAAAAGACTTCTGAGAAAGTAAGCGATCGCAAATCTCCTAAACCAACAACTGATAAACAACCCAAATTAGTAGAAGTTCCCTTAATTTCTCTGACAACTGAGCTAAATATTCCCATCGCTGAGCCACAGGATATTACCGTACAACTTACGCACAAAGGCTATATCAAAAGTCTAGAGCCTAATTCTAGAGCCTCCCAATCTGCGGATTTAGGAGATGATGTAATGATCGCTTCCTATGACACCCGTAGCGATCGCGAAATGGTCGTTTTGACTAGTTCAGGTAGAGCATTTCCCCTTGCTCTTGCCAATGTACCAATCATCAAAGGGAAAGGAAGGGCTACTCCTCTAATTACACTATTACCTGACAGTACTGATCAAATTGTGTCGCAGTTTGTCTGGGAAAAGAATCCTGAATCAACGGAAGGTTTGGTCTTGCTGTCCAGTCAAGGTAAAATCAAGCGATCGCCTCTTGCTGAATTTGCGGATATGACCGCAAGGGGACTAATTGCCGCGAAATTTAAAGAAGATGACGCTCTATTCTGGGCTGATATTGTCGGCTTAGATCAAGAACTAGCGATCGCCACCTCTGCTGGCAGAATCCTACGCCTCAAAGCTGATGAAACCCAAATTCCCACCGTTGGACGTACTGCCGCAGGAAATATTGCTCTGCGTCTAGGCAGTTCAGAAACACAAATTGGTGTGTCGATTCTTGATTTACAAAATAATCCCAACTCTGAACTGATTCTAATTACTGCTGAAGGTTTTGCCAAGCGCATAGCGGCGGCGAATATTCGCTCTGCGGTGCGCGGGGCGATCGGTTCACAATGCTTCAAGTTCCAATCGCGAGCTGACCGATTGGTTAGTATGACGGCGATCGCTAAGCCGCGTCTTGATTTACCTGTAACGTTCTTGATAGGTCAAGATAATGATATTGGCTTAAGAACTGTGCAAATGCCTTTAGGTGCGATTCCTCTAGAGCTACCTAATAGTCAAGGGCGATCGATTTTTGCGGGTGAAAGTGACTTAGTGCGATCGGAAAAAGTAATTCGCGTAGTTGCCAAATAAGAATAAAAGCCTCACTGTGTGAGGCTTTTATTCTTATTGTTTTATACTAGCAAAGCATCAAGTTTGCCCTTAGCATCTAGGGCGTGGATAGCATCACATCCACCAATATGCTGATCATTAATAAAAATTTGGGGTACAGATCGTTTGCCGTCAGAGCCTCTAGCTACCATGGCTGATCGCGCTGCTTCATCCCCATCGATGACATATTCCGTATATTCTACGCCTTTCTTATCAAGTAAATGTTTTGCCCTAATACAGAAAGGACACATCCGCCATGTATAAATCTCAACTTTTGCCATCACTATTTCCTAGACTTGTTTAACCTATGCCATTTTAACAAATCTTAACTACCGATATATCAATTCACAAATTACTAAGAGAGTGCTCCCCTTCGAGGCGCACTCTCTTAGTAATTTTAGTGTTAAGTGCGATCGCGAGGTGGTTTAGGTTCAGGATTAGGTGAATTATTGGGAAGATTGTTGGGAGTGGTTTTTAAGTCTGGAGTTGGTGTTGGATCAGCCAGAATGGGGATTTTGGAGATTACTTCTTCAGGATGACTAGGCGGAATACCCTCACTGACAATGATATCCTCGATTACTGTCTTCACAATCGGAGCCGCTACAGTAGAACCAAACGCATCGTCTCCAACGGGTTCATCAATTACTGCTAACACCACATAGCGAGGCTCTTTGGAGGGGAAAATACCAACAAAACTAGTGATTTTGGTATTGGCATAACCACCGCCAGTAGTCGAAGCTTTTTGGGCTGTACCAGACTTGCCAGCAATTCGATAGCCCGGAATACGGGCAGTTTGACCAGTCCCTTTCTCAACAACATTGGTCATCATTTCTACAACCCTTTGAGCTGTAGCTGGTGAAATTACCTGTCGCGGCGTGGGTAATTTGGGCTGATAGTACTCCTCTCCTTCTTCATTAATCAAACCCTTGACGACATGGGGTGTTAGCAACTTACCACCACTAGCGAGGATACCTTGCAATTGCACCATCTGAATTGGTGTGAGTGAAAACCCTTGACCAAAAGAAGCTGTTGCTGGTTCAATCACATATTCAAGGAATTGCTCTTGGGGCTTGAGGGTGCTAGGTGTTTCCGATGGCAGATCAATACCAGAAATATCTCCTAGTCCAATCCTCTCTAGCCAACCGTAGTAAACTGAAGGCTTCATGCGTTGGACAATGTGCACCATACCGACATTGCTCGATCTCTCTAGGATTTGGCTAATGCTGAGAGGACCAACTGCCCCAACTTGTTCATAGTCAAAGTTAGCGACTGGCCAGCCGCCAATGGTTAAAGCGCCTTCATCGTTAAATACAGTATCAGGCTGAATTGCTCCCGATTCGATGGCGATCGCCACATTGAGAGGTTTAAAAGTGGAACCTGGTTCGTAGAGGTCAGAAACTGCCCAATTTTTGAAGAGTTTGACATCGGACTCATAGTAGCGATTGGGATCGTAGGTTGGCTCAGTTACAAGGGTGAGCAGCCCACCATCTCTGGCATCCATGACGATTACTGAGCCACGCTTAGCACCAAACTTCACCATTTGCTGCTTGAGAATTTGTCTAGCAGTCCTCTGGATGCGCGAATCAATTGTCATTTGCAAGCTTGTGTGATCGCTTTGGAGCATTCCCGCAGGAATACGGTTAGGAATTAACTTGCCATTACCATCTTGAGAAATCGCAGGTGCTTGATCGTTACGCTCTAATAACTTTTCTTGACTAAGCTCTATCCCTGCTTGACCACGATGATCGACATTCATAACCTAGTATCTCAGCAGCAAGCTCTTGCTGTGGATAGAGGCGATGACGTTGTTGCACCAGATCTAAACCATCAAGACGCAGGTTAAAAATGCGATCAGCAT
>JBJTVM010000617.1:0-4403 GCA_046081205.1 Pseudanabaena sp.
GCGCGGCGTAAATGGCTATATAGAACTCACGTTAAACTAGAAAAACTTTACTTCGGCGGGGTTTATGCCATTAAATGAGGTGTTCCAAGAAACCGAGTAACAATTGATATTTTTAAAAACAACGATATCGCCTTCTTGATAGGGACAACCTTGAACATTGTGCAGAGGAACCAGAAACTCGCCTAAGCGATCGCCTTCATTACAGGTAGCACCATAAATGCTAACAGGGACTTGGTTTGCCGAAGTGGTGGAATCTGGGACAATTAGTTGAGGTACTGACCACCGCAGATGACAGCTTTTGGATAGATCGAGAGTCACTATCCAACCACAACGATCGCATTGCAGTGACTTGACTTTGCCATAGGCAAAACCGATATCTTCAAATAACAGTTTCCCAGCCTCAAATATCAAAACTGTAGGCGATCGCACCAAGCGACGAAGCTCTATAAGTAGAGTTTCCAATTGGAGAAACCCAATCTCCGCTAATCCTCCACCTAGATCGATACTTGGAAGTGGAAGCTGAAACTGATCGGCTAGAGCGATCACTTGACGGGCAAAAGTCAAAATTGTATCTGTACAATTCTCATAGAGACCATGATGAATGTGAAAGCCGACAAACCGATCTGGTGCTGACAGCGCAATTTTGGCTAATTCCGTCAGATTGGATATACCGAAACGACTATAGCGATCAGATGTTTGGTTTCTATCTTCTGTAGTTAAAAGAGAAGAAGAGTTGAGCCTAATCCCAAAATCTACCCCTTGAGATTGCAGTTTTTGAGCTTGAGAAGTAGTCTCAATATAAATCCTAAAATTGTTCTGTTTGGTGAGGAATAATCGCAGGTCGTAACCATCAAAGGCGGGATCGGTTAAGCTCACTAGTTTATTGGTCAAAGGAGTGGGTAAACCCGCATATTCATTGTAGTTAGAGATATCAAATCCCCAGAGGACTTCGCCAGTGAGCTGATAAATAAGAGAATGTCTAAAGGCTTTGACAGGCATTAAAAACTGGCAGTTGTAGCGATCGCCTAACTCTCGTAATAGCTGAAGACGTTCTTTGAGAATTGTCAGATCAAATAGAAGCGCAGGACCGTCATAGGAATGATTGAGGCGGTAAATAAACTGAGACAACCTGTCTGGCATAAAAATAGAAATTTATTGGGGATTTATGAATTATTTTGCGATCGCTTATATTATTCTGTGATCGCCTATATTATGCTTAGGAGTTTAGCAAAGTCACAGAGTTTCATTCTATGCCCAGTATGTTTACTCAAGCCCAATTAAAGCATCTTCGGTCAGGTGATCGTGTTGCCTATGGAGGTGTACAGTGGGAAGTTGCGGACTACAGTTCCTACGATGACGACAACGGCTATGCTACCGAAGAATGGCTGCTGAAAACCAAAAGCGCCAGATCATACTACTTGTTGCGAGACGTCGATCCAGAGCATCCTGCAACCTTGGTTAACTGGTATTTATCTGAAGAAATTAGTGGCTCTAGTGTCTCTGGCGATAGCTTCAGCGATAATATCCAATTTACAATGTGGCGCGTGATGCGTGAAGGTGAGCAGCCCTATCCACATTTACGGGCTTTGGGCAAAGATTTCTATTTTGAGTCGCAAACTGCTGGTACATATCAGAGCGATGAAGGAAAAGCTTCGCGGACTACTTGGGATTATTGGGATCAAGACCATTTATGGAATTTAGCGATCGAGGCGTGGGAAGATGGCGATCTCCATTTCTATTCTACGAAGAAAGTCAATCCTGAAGATTTTTCAGAAGTAAAGACCGATACAAAGAGGGCAAACTTCACAAGTTCTCGTAAGGGCTTAAATAAATCAGAGCAAAAAACACTCCAGATTTTAATGGCTTGGGCATTAACTATCGGTGGTATTCTTCTGATGATTTTTGGAGGTTGGTAGGTGATGTCTGCGTCATTATTTATTGAACATTGTCCAAACGGATTGGCTTTCTATATCAACGGTGAATTGCAGTTTCATACGGAAGATGAACAGATTTACCATGAATATTTAGTTGTTCCTGCGATCGCTTTAGCAGTGAGACGGTTTTTAGATTTATCGATATCTCAAGGTAACTCAGCAAATGTAGGACTACGGGTATTGATTTGCGGTGGTGGTGATGGGCTGGCGGCAAGGGATGTATTGCGATTTCCAGAAGTGAGTTCGATTGACTTAGTAGACTTTAATCCTGAAGTAGTGGAACTTGGCAAAACAGTTTTTGCTCCTTTCAATCACGATAGTCTGAACGATCGCAAGGTTAATATTCAGATCCAAGATGCCTTTTTGTTTTTGAGCGATCGCATTGAAGAGATAGCCAACTCTGGCGATCGCTATCATGTGGTGATCTGCGACTTTACCTATCCCTCATCTCCCGAAGAAACCCGTATCCATAGTCAAGAATGGTTTCAACTAGTCCGCCAAGTCCTCCATCCCCAAGGTATCATTGCTGAGAATGCTGTCTCTCCCGATCGCAATACTTCAGGATTCTGGTGTATGTATCAGACGATTTGGAGTGCAGGGGCGATCGCTAAACCGATGCAGTTACATATTCCCTCTTTCCATCAGCATGGTTACGGTAATTGGGGCTTTTTGTTAGCTGCAACCGATCAGACGATTACCAAAGCCGAACTTACGAATATCCATTTACTCGATGGGTTGCGATCGCTTACCCTCGATTCCTTACTAGCCGCTTTTAGCTTTACCAATGCGATCGCTGAGCAGCGTTTTGCCGTCAATATCCATAGCCTAAAACAGCCCCAGTTACTCTATTATCTGCTCAATCCTGATCCAAACTTGATCGAATCTGAGGAAGGGAATATAGACTTTCTCGATCTTGATGACGCACAGGAAATTAATCGCCTTAGTCAATCTTGGATAAGATCGCTAGCGATCGATCCCCTGCGACTAGAATCTGTAGCCAAGCTGTGGCTTGAGCAAATGCAAAAGTCGCATCCTGATTTTCAGAAACTATTGCCAGTGCAGAACCCTTACCATACACCCAGAATGACTGCTTCTTGGTTAGGCTCTGTACCGCAACTCTTAGAACAGATTAATTTGCCACGGTTACTTGATCGGATCATTACAAGGGGAAAAGATCTGCCGCCACAGGCGATCGCCGATCTCAAGCAGTTATTAACTAAGCTTCAGTCTGGAAATCAAGGGGAACTTGAAGAGAGGACTGATGTAGCCCTTAACCGCATTGCTTCGGAACCATTTCAATTTTCTACTTCAACTAAGTTGTTGATCTCCCTCACCGTCACAATGTTAGTAGCAAATCTAATTGCTCCTGATTCTGTATTTGCCAAAGGCTCATCTAGCTACTCAAGTGGTAGTGATTCTGAGCTTGGTTGGGGATTTGCAGGGTTGATCATGACGACTATTGGATTTGTGTGGTTATCTAATTTGTATGGAGATTCAGATTCCAAATAATATCTATAAATTAAGTTGTGGGAATTAAATGTAGGATGGGTTAGCGATAGCGTAACCCATAATTGATACCTAATTGATGCGTTACGTTGCCCTAACGCATCCTACAAATAAAATAATTAAGCATTCCTACTTAGATAATTGTGAAGCTCCATTTAGAATTATTATCCGATCGCGATCGCAATTCGTGGGATCGCATGGTCAAAGCTAATCCATACAGTTGTTTCATGCAGTCATGGACTTGGGCAGGTTTTAAAGAACTCCAAGGCTACAAAACTTGGCGATATGGATTGTTTTGTGGTGAGGACTCAAACCGAGAATGTACGTCTGAGAAATTGGTTGGGGGTTGTATCTTCTATCTTTATCCGCAATTGGGAGGTGCAAACATTTTATTAGCCGCAGGGGGAGCAATTCTCTCGCCAGAATGGGCGGATCAGGGAATGTCCTTATTGTTAGAATCTGCTGAACAGTTGGCTTGCGAGTATAGTGCTTTCTCTAATACAAGTCTGATTGCCCTACGCATTGAGCCGTTATGGGAGAGTAAACCGCACTGGTTACCCACAGATTTTGTGCGATCACCTGCCGATCTCATGCCTACGGAAACCCTGTTAATCGACCTAAAATTGACAACCGACCAACTTCTTGCCCAGATGAAACCCAAGGGGCGCTACAATCTGCGCCTTAGTTGGCGCTATGGCGTAAATACCGAGTTTCGGCAAGATGATGCCGCGATCGCCTTGTTTTACGATCTGTTCTGGGATACCTCGCAACGGCAAAACTTTTTCGGTGAACCCTTTGGCTTTTTTATCAATCTTTGTCAAAGCTTATTTCCTGACAATATGGCAGAAATTGGCATAGCCAGATGGCAAGGTGAAATATTAGCTGTCATTCTCGTAATCTATTGGGGCGATCGCTGTACCTATCTCTATGGTGGACGCAGTGTGCAGCATCCCCATGTGATGG
>JBJTVM010000618.1:0-6239 GCA_046081205.1 Pseudanabaena sp.
GACAATGCAACGTCAAATAATCACGCACTCTCTGTAAAAAAGTAGCCTCCTCGCGATCGCCCATTGGACGCACAAACAAACAAAAATCTGAAAAGATATCGCCCCACTGTGGTAACTCACGAGTTTGCTCAAACTAGATTGCAGGTAAACTCGACAAAGCATTGTAGTAACTGCGAGGTAAAGCGCGTTCTGGATGCACAGGCGAAAGATCAGCGATCGCATACAGACGACTCATTCGCCTCCGAGGGCAAATACCGCAACTCCACCAACACAGGAATTTTCGCTCTTGCGACGCTTAACGCATTTTCCGCCTCCTGCAATAACAACCGCGCCAAAGCCGTAGACTTCCCCGACCCTGGTCTCCCCACCAGCAAAACATGATGCCCCGCATACTTACAAATCCCCTCCAACACAGGCAACCGCTCGATTTTTTCCTTCTCCTCCTTTCCCTCTTCCCCTTTTTCCTTTTGACTTTCTCCTTTTTCCTTACCCACCGTCTGCACCATTAAGCCAAAATCAAAAAAAGCAGGTGCAATGCGATCGCGTTCTACCTGTTGCGATTCACGTCCCGTCGCATCCGTCAGCGTATACAAGCGCCACCACTGCTGATAAGCACTTTTCACCGCATCTAAATAACCGTCAAAACTAATCTCTGCACCCATGCCGTAAATTAACCCCGTAGGACATAAACGGTGAAATATTGGTTTTATAATACCTGAAAATTATAAGTCGCGATAAACTTCCCGCCGATGCCGAACATAATGAATCAAAATACATTTAGCAGACATATCTACTTCATAAACTATTCGATAATCTCCCACACGAACTCTATAGAGTCCATCAGTACCCTTAAGTTTAATCGATTGAACAGATAGAGGATCATTTCCTAATTCTTCAATACGAACTAGAATGCGATCGCAATTTTCTGAAGATAGTTTGCGAAGATCCTTCTCTACCGATGCCTGAAAATTGATTTTATAGACTTCCATCGAGATTTAGCCTTTTTTTCATCTCAGCAAAACTAATCGGCTGTTCTACTCGACGTTCAGCAACGATCGCTAAATCATGAATGTCCTCTAACATTTGCTCATACTGCTCAATACTTAAAATCACGGCTGTTTTAGTACCGTTTGCATCCACAATATATTGCTCTTGGGCAGTTGTAGTAGTCATATCTAGATTAAGTGATACTCCCATACATATTAACAAGTTATACCCAAAGACTAATATTTAGAAAATGTGATTTAGAAAATGCGATCGCCCGAACAATCGACCGAACAAACGTTAAGATACCGACGGGGATCTAGTCTGCTAGAATCAGGGCTAGGTATTTACCGTCCTGTTTAGTTCATGCCCCACTCGTTGGGGATTGTTTGGGAATCTTTTAGAGCCACGTCACCGCCATGATGCAATCGGAAAATCTTCGTCAACGTGCCGCCGTATTGGGTTTGCAAGTCTTTAGCAAGCGCTCAGCCGTGCGTCTAGGCATCGTCACTCAAATCTGGCTAGATGTCGATCAGAGGCGGGTCGTCGGCATGACCGTCGCCGAAAGATTTGTTCCTGGCACACCCATCGGCATCGGTGACACATTTTTCATGTCCCTTGACAATATTGACTTACTGGGACCAGATGCCATCTTGGTCGATGACGAGTCAGTACTCGAAGATATTTTAATTACCGAACGCTACACCACCCTCATTAACAACGAAGTAGTTACAGAATCAGGTGAATTACTCGGTAAGGTACGCGATTTTAAATTTGACCCAGAGACGGGTGATCTACTTTTCTTAATCGTTGCTTCCGTCGGTAACCCAATTATCCCAGCCAGCTTGATCAGTACCTATGAGTTAGATGTCAACGAAATCATCGCCGTAGGACGCGATCGCATCATCGTCACTGAGGGCATGGAAGATCGGATGACCCAGCTTAGCAAGGGCTTGCTAGAGCGTCTAGGACTAGGCAAAGCACCTTGGGAAGATGACTTCGAGGATGACTACATGCCACCATCCACCACAATTCGCGACAATGCCCTGTCATCTGGCACCAGAAACACCTATTCGCCACCACCGCAGCAACAACGCCCTGTCTATCGACAAGAACAATCTTGGGACGATGGCGATAACTGGGCTGAGGAGCGCATCCCCGTAAATCCACCACCGCAACAACGCCGTCAAGCCAGAGCCGAAATGCGCCCTGAGCCATCCCGCCCGATCGCCCCACCACCTGCTCCCATTGATAACTACGATGACGAATATGATGATTTTGAAGACGATTATTTAGACGGGCCAAAAACTAATTTTCGTAACGAAACCCAACAGCAGATCCGTGATGCTTGGGGCGAAACCAAAATTCCTGATAAGTCCAAACAACGCATTCCCGAAGAGGAATTTGACGAAATTTAATGCTACCTCGTGACCTATTGAATCATGTTGAAAATCGCGATACCCTTAGCCGTTTGCTGGATTTGGGCGATCGCGCTATTCAGACATGGGATGTCGTATGCAGTGATTTTCTATCACCGCCCGAAATTACGGAAGCACTACAAGTATTTGGCAAAATGACGGAAATCCATTGCCTAGCATGGGGTGGTTATGAACAAGCTGAACGCCAAAGACTAGCGATCGCCCGTGCTGAGTTGCCTCTCGATCATTCAATGGTCAGTCTTACACCCATATCGATTTTAGGGAACTTCCTATTTGATACGGCAACCCATCGTGATTTTTTGGGTGCACTCCTTGGTACAGGTATCGAGCGTCCAAAGGTCGGCGATGTCAATGTCTTAGGCGAAAAAGGTGCACAGGCGATCGTCGTTCCAGAACTCGTAGAATACTTACAACTTCACTTCACCCAAGTTCGTACAGTTCCCGTCAAGGTCAATGCGATCGCTTGGGAAGAGTTAAAAATTCGCATCCCCGTTACTAAAGAACTCACTTCCACTGAAGCTTCTTTAAGACTAGATGCGATCGCCTCCTTCGGTTTTGGCATGTCGCGCAGCAAAATGGTAGATCTAATCAACGGCGAAGATGTACGTGTCAACTGGAAAACAGTCTCTCAGCCAAACTATCAACTCAAAACTGGTGATCTTATTGCCATTCGCGGCAAAGGCAGAGTTACGATTGGCGAAATTATGATTACCAAAAAAGAACGCTATCGAGTGCAAATGACGCGATCAGTTTAAAAAGAATAACGAAGGAAGAGAAAGTTTGAAAATAGCGATCGCCTAAAACCATTTGGAGGGCACTGGTCATCTAAAACGTGATCGACGTATTTCCGCCTTTTTTATCGGCTTGAAATGGACGTTTCAGCACCTATCCCTCATTAGCTGACCAGTGCCCATTTGGAGTTAAGCGCTTTTTTACTGATGCTTGGGGTGCGTACGAAAGGATTCTTGACCCTGACACCCACATGATCGGCAAACAAAACACTCAGAAAATTGAACGTAAGCATCTAACTTTACGAACTCGGATTAAGCGACTAGCTAGAAAGACCATTTGTTTCTCTAAATCGATTGTGATGCATGATATTGTCATTGGTCTGTTTATCAATAGATATGAGTTTTGTTCTCAATCCTCTTCTATCTCTCAACAAATGTGACACACTACCAAACAAGCAAGATTGAATGCTGAGGCGATCGCTGATCAACAAAAGCAAATTGCTGATCAACAAAGGGCGATCGCTGATCAAGAGCGTCAACAAAAGGAGAAGTTAGCCAATTATTTAAGATCGATTGGCGTTGATCCTGATGCCATATGATCTAGTCTTCAGTTGGGAGCAGTTGGTTTGGGGGGAAATTTGCATTCTACTTGAATCTCGAAGTTGCTTTCGGCTGAGCCTTCGGTGAGCATGGGTATACCTGCTTTGCCGCCAATTTTGAGGCTGAATTTGAGAGTAATTTTATCGATTTCAACGGCGCTGAGGTTGCGAAATGCGCCGATCGCGTAGGTGGTGTAGCCGCGAATGGTGCTGTGTACTTTTTGGAGATCGACGGGTGCTAAGTCTGCCGAGCGATAACCGGCTTCGTCATCGGGTTCGTCAAGCAGTTCTTTTGGGGCGATATAAATTGAAAATTCTTCGCCATTTTCGTCTTTGACTACGAGTTGCTGTACTTCCGACATCTTGACTACTCCTAACAATTGTGATTATTGTGTAAGAATACCCGATCGCCCGAACTTTAAACGTTAGAGATTATGGCTAATAAAATTGCGCTTGTAATTGGTGTGGCGCGGTACGCGAATTTTAATAATCTCGAAAAAACCGTTAAGGATGCAGGGACTATCGCCGAGATATTAGAACAAAACGGTAATTATGCGATCGAGCCTTTACCGCGCAAGTTAGATGCGACTAATGAATTACGTTATGAATTTGAGGCTGACCCGAAGAAAGAGGTTAAATATAAGGATCTGCTGGCTAGGATTAAATCTTTTTTGGGGGAACAGGCGAAGGGGAAGGATGCCCTGATTTATTTTGCGGGGCATGGGTTTGTTGCCAAAAACGATGCAGATGATGATATTGGCTTTTTTGCGGCTACAGATTCTAGTAAGGATGGACAGAATGGTTTGAGTTTTGACATTTTCACGAAGCTGGTGGCAAAGTCGGAGCTAAAGAGTTTGGTGGTATTGCTGGATTGCTGTCATGCAGGGAATTTATTGGAACGCAGTCAATATCAGGGGATGCAGAAAGTATTCAATGAGAAGAATTATTATTTGATGGCGGCTTGTCGAGGTTCGGAACGGGCTAGGGAAGGAAAAGAGCATGGTATTTTTACGGCAGGGATTTTGAATGTTTTGCAAGCAAAAATCAAGGATGGCGAAAGAATCGATCTGGATCTTTTGTTTAGTGAGGTATCGAAGCAACTGCAACAAAGCGGTCAGGAGGTGATTCGCACGGCAGGAGGTGGGGCGATTACTCTAATCGAGAAGGTGAGGGGGAATGTTGCGCCCGTGATGTTTGAAGATATTTGTCCCTATGTGGGGTTAGAGGCTTTTGATTTGCAGACTGCGAAGTTTTTTAAGGGGCGCGATCGCTTTGTGCGGTTGTTGTTGCAAAAAATCACCGAATCGAGCTTTGTGCCTGTGATTGGGGCTTCGGGGAGTGGTAAGTCATCGCTGGTGAGGTCAGGGCTGATTTCAGCATTGGAGGCGCAGGGAAATTGGTTGATTTTGCCACCGATTAAAGCTGGGGATTCGCCGCTTATGCCTGTTGCCGAAATTAGTCGAGTATTGACACAACTTTGTCAGAGAGCGGATAGCAAACTGGAAATTAGCAAACAAATCGCATCGGGAAATTTAGAAGCGGCGATCGCTTGTTTATCTGAACAGAAAAAGATCTTGCTAGTGGTTGATCAGTTTGAGGAAGTATTTACGGTTTGTCCTGCGGAAAAGGAAACAGAACGCCAGCAATTTATCGATTTGTTGGTGGGGATTACGCAATATCCTAATTCGCGGTTGCGGGTGGTGACAACGATGCGGGCGGATTTCTTTGAGAATTGTCTGGGCTATCGTGGTTTGGGGGAGGTGATTCAAGAATATCAGGTGTTGTTGTTGCCGATGAATGAGGAGGAGTTAAAAGAGGCGATCGCGGCTCCTGCTGAAGTTGGACAATATGAACTAGGTGAGGGCTTGTTACCTGCGATTTTGCGCGATGTGCGTGATGAGAAGAATGTGCTGCCTTTGTTGGAGTTTGCGCTGACGCAGCTATGGGAAAATCGCGAAAAGCGACGATTTACTTTTGCTGTCTATGATGAGTTGGGTGGGGTGATGGGAGCATTGAATCAACATGCCAATTCTGTTTATGATGCACTGAAATCGCAGGAGCAGGACTGGGCAAAGCGGATTTGTTTGATGTTGGTGCGAACTGGTCTGGGTGAAAGGGATACGCGCCAACGCCGAACTAAGGGAGAACTTACGAGACTTGCGAAAGATGGTGATCTGCAAGATTTTCAGGTGGCGCTGGATCAGTTGGTGTTGGGGAGACTGTTGGTAACGGGTAAGGATGGCGATGGTGATGCTTGGGTGGATATGGCGCATGAGGCGTTGATGGAGAAATGGCTATATTTTGCGAAGTGGCGCGAAGAAAAACGCGATGTGTTGCGGTTGGTAAATCGGATTAGGGATGCCTTTGATGAATGTGATCGGGCGACGGATAAAGATAAGTTTTTATTGCCTGAAGGTGTGGTTGCTCAAATCGAGGAAGTGGAAGTTGCGATTAATGATTACCTCACGCTTGAACAACAAGCATTT